>NZ_JASKYT010000007.1:0-54490 GCF_041028275.1 Streptomyces sp. PU-14G | reverse complement strand
CCCTCACACGGCAACTCCCCCACCACCTCAGCCATGGCCGCCTGCACGAGCTGCCCCGACGGCGTGCGTCGTCTCCCCCCTGACCGTCCTCTTCCCGACCGTCCTCTTCGCTGATCGCCGGTTGTGTGTGGGTGCGCCACTCGATCGAGTGACCGGAGGGCATGCGGGAGGGGCGGAGACCCCGCCGGTCTCCGCCCCTCCGGGCAGCGTGTTCGGCTGTGCGAGACGTGCGCGCGGCAGCGCGCACTCGGCGCGCGGGCGCCTCAGGCCGTGCGCCCCCGCAGGGAGCGGTAGCGCTCGACCAGGGTGGTGGTCGAGGCGTCGAGGCCGGAGACGTCCGCGCCTTGGGTGAGGGCGGGTTCCAGGCGCTTGGCGAGGACCTTGCCGAGTTCGACGCCCCACTGGTCGAAGGAGTCGATGTCCCAGACGGCGCCCTGGACGAAGACCTTGTGTTCGTACAGGGCGACGAGCTGGCCGAGGACGGACGGGGTCAGCGCCGAGGCGAGGATGGTGGTGGTGGGGCGGTTGCCGGGGAAGGTGCGGTGCGGCACCTGGGCCTCGGGGGTGCCCTCGGCGCGTACCTCGTCGGCGGTCTTGCCGAAGGCGAGGGCCTGACCCTGGGCGAAGAGGTTGGCCATGAGGAGGTCGTGCTGGTCGCGCAGGTCGCCGAGTTCGGCGATGGGGTCGGCGAAGCCGATGAGGTCGGCGGGGATCATCTTGGTGCCCTGGTGCAGCAGCTGGTAGTAGGCGTGCTGGCCGTTGGTGCCGGGGGTGCCCCAGACGACGGGTCCCGTCTGCCAGCGCACGGGGTCTCCGCCGCGCGTGGTGGACTTGCCGTTGGACTCCATGTCCAGCTGCTGCAGGTAGGCGGTGAACTGGGACAGGTAGTGGCTGTAGGGCAGTACGGCGTGCGACTGGGCGTCGTGGAAGTTGCCGTACCAGATGCCGAGCAGACCGAGCAGCAGCGGCGCGTTGGACTCGAAGGGCGCGGTGCGGAAGTGCTCGTCCATGAGGTGGAAGCCGGCGAGCATGTCGCCGAAGCACTCGGGGCCGATGGCGACCATGAGGGAGAGGCCGATGGCGGAGTCGTAGGAGTAGCGGCCACCGACCCAGTCCCAGAACTCGAACATGTTGTCGGTGTTGATGCCGAACTCGGCGACCTTCTCCGCGTTGGTGGAGACGGCGACGAAGTGCTTGGCCACGGCCGAGGAGTCGCCGTCGAAGGCGCCGAGCAGCCAGGCGCGCGCGGCCTTCGCGTTGGTGATCGTCTCGATCGTGGTGAAGGTCTTGGAGGCGACGATGAACAGTGTCTCGGCCGGGTCGAGGTCGCGGACCGCCTCGTGCAGGTCGGCTCCGTCGACGTTGGAGACGAAGCGGAAGTCCATGTCGCGACGCGCGTAGGGGCGCAGCGCCTCGTAGGCCATTTTCGGGCCGAGGTCGGATCCGCCGATACCGATGTTGACGATGTTCTTGATGCGCTTGCCGGTGTGCCCGACCCAGTGCCCCTCACGCACCTTGGTGGCGAACGTGCCCATGCGGATGAGGACTTGGTGCACCTTGGGGGTGACGTTCTCGCCGTCCGTGCGCACGGTGGCGGACTCCGGGGTGCGCAGTGCCGTGTGCAGGACGGCGCGGTCCTCGGTGACGTTGATCTTCTCGCCGTCGAACATGGCGTCGCGCAGCGGTGCGACGCCCGCCGCCTCGGCGAGCTGCCGCAGCAGGCGCAGCGTCTCGTCGGTGACCAGGTGCTTGGAGTAGTCGATATAAAGATCGCCGACCCGCACGGTGTAGCGTTCGGCGCGCTCCGGGTCGTCGTCGAACAGCCGCCGCAGGTGCGTCTGGCCGAACTCCTCGCGGTGCTGGGACAGCGCGTGCCACTCGGGCATCTGGTCGAGCTGGGTGCGGCCTTCAGCGTTCATCAGCGAAATCAGCCCATTCCTCTCGTAATGATCCCCGCCGATCTCCAACCTAGACGATGGACGGCTCGGCCGCGGACCGCAGGGGCGGTGTGCGGCCGAGCCGTCCATCGTTCGGTGCTATGCGGGTGTGGCGCGGAGGCTGTGGGCTGGGGGTTGGCGCGGCGCGGCCTCGGGTACGGGCGGTGAGGCGGGCCGTGCGCTCAGATCTCCCCGCGGAGCTTGGCGAGCGCCTCGGCGAGGATCGCCTCGCCGTCCGCGTCGCTGCGCCGCTCCCGCACGTAGGCGAGGTGGGTCTTGTACGGCTCCGTACGCGGCGGGTCCGGGGGGTTGTCCTGGTCCTTGCCTGCGGGGAAGCCGCAGCGCGGGCAGTCCCAGGTCTCCGGGATGTCCGCGTCGCTGGCGAAGCTCGGCTGGGTCTCGTGCCCGTTGGAGCACCAGAAGGAGAGGCGGAGGCGGGGCGCGGACTCGCCTCGCTCGGCCTCGCCCATCGGCCCCGCTCCGACCCGGCTGCCCCGGATCGCGTTGCCACTTGCCACGGTCGTAACTCCTGCCTCACGGTGCTACGGAGCAGCGGTCCAAACGCGCGCTCCGCTGCGGGCGCCCTAGTGTACGTAGGGCCCAACGCGCGCCCGGTGACCGGAGTTACTGCGTCGGTACCGGACGCGAGCCCTCATGATAGGCAGGGGATGCGAGGCCCTGTCAGCCGTTGTGCAGGCGTCAACTGGCGATCAGCCGGGCGGGAGGCCTCACTTGAACTTCATCAGCAGGCCGAGCACGACGATGAGGGCGAACCACAGCAGGCCGACGACGACCGTGATCCGGTCGAGGTTGCGCTCGGCGACCGACGAACCGCCGACGGAGGACTGCATGCCGCCGCCGAACATGTCGGAGAGGCCGCCGCCCTTGCCCTTGTGCATCAGCACCAGCAGCAGCAGCAGCGCGCTGAAGACGATGAGGGCGATAGAGAACCCCATGACCACGGCTGGACCAACTCTCTCGGATCGTCGCTGAACACTTTCGGTTACAAAGTGCTTACGGGGCCGACGCGTGTGCCCCGGCCCCGTAAGCCTACGACGGGCGAGCGCCCCTCGTCACACGCTGCACAGGAGCGACGCGCCCGGTACGGGGGCGCGCACCTGCCGCGCAAGGATCTCACTGGTCGCGCCAGTACTTCACTGGTCGCGGAAGTACCTCACTGGTCGCGGAAGCGGATGATCTTGACGAACTCCTCGGCGTCCAGGGAGGCGCCGCCGACCAGGGCGCCGTCGATGTCGGGCTGCGCCATGATCTTGGCGACGTTGCCGGACTTGACGGAGCCGCCGTACTGGATGCGGACCTGCTGCGCCGTCTCCTCGTCGTACAGCTCGCCGATCCGCTGCCGGATCGCGCCGCAGACCTCCTGCGCGTCCTCCTCGCCGCAGACCTTGCCCGTGCCGATGGCCCAGACGGGCTCGTAGGCGATGACCAGCCCGGCCACGGACTCGGCGGCCACGCCCTCGAGGCCGCCGTCGACCTGGGCGAGGGTGTGGGAGACGTGGTTGCCCGCCTCGCGGACGGACAGCTCCTCGCCGACGCACATGATCGGGGTCAGCCCGTGCTTGAGGGCGGCCTTGACCTTGGCGTTGACGACCGGCTCGTCCTCGCCGTGGTACTGGCGGCGCTCGGAGTGGCCGATGGTGACGAAAGTGCAGTTGAGCTTCGCCAGCAGCGGCCCGGAGATCTCACCGGTGTAGGCGCCGGAGTCGTGCGCGGAGACGTCCTGGGCGCCGTACTTGATCCGCAGCTTGTCGCCGTCGACCAGCGTCTGCACGGAGCGCAGGTCGGTGAAGGGCGGCAGGACGGCGACCTCCACGGCCTCGTAGTCCTTGTCCGTGAGCGCGAAGGCGAGCTTCTGGACGTGGGCGATGGCCTCGAGGTGGTTGAGGTTCATCTTCCAGTTGCCCGCCATCAGCGGGGTGCGGGTGGCCATGCCCCTCCTTTGTTGTTCGCTTCTCCGCCCACGCGGCGCAGTGCGAGTTTCGTGGTTGACCGCGGCCCGGCAGCCGCGCGTGCGACGCTCACGGCGTCAGTCCTCCAGTGCGGCCAGGCCAGGGAGCGTCTTGCCCTCGAGGTATTCGAGGCTGGCACCGCCGCCGGTCGAGATGTGACCGAACGCGTTCTCGTCGAAGCCCAGCTGACGGACCGCGGCGGCGCTGTCGCCACCGCCGACGACCGTGAAGGCCCCGCTCCCCTCCGAGGAGGACGCGGCGTCGAGCAGGCCCTGGGCGACGGCCTTGGTGCCCTCGGCGAAGTCAGGGTGCTCGAAGACGCCCATCGGACCGTTCCAGAAGACCGTGGCCGCGTCGGCGAGCTTCGCGGCGTAGAGCTTACGGCTCTCGGGGCCGATGTCCAGGCCCTCCAGGTCGGCGGGGATCGCGTCCGCGGCGACCACCGTCGGGTCGGCCGGCGCCTTGGTCTTCAGGTCGGGGAAGTCGGCCGCGGCCACCACGTCGACGGGCAGCACGAACTCCACGCCCAGCTGCTCGGCGCGCTCCAGGTAGCCCTTGACCGCGGGGATCTGGTCCTTCTGCAGCAGCGACTTGCCGACCTCGTGGCCCTGGGCCGCGAGGAAGGTGTACGCCATGCCGCCGCCGATGACCAGCCGGTCCGCCTTGCCCAGCAGGTGGTCGATGACACCGAGCTTGTCGGAGACCTTGGCGCCGCCGAGGACGACGGTGTAGGGCCGCTCGACGTCCTCGGTGAGCTTCTTCAGGACGCCGACCTCGGTGGTGATCAGGTAGCCGGCCGCGTGCGGCAGGCGGGCCGGCAGGTCGTAGACCGAGGCGTGCTTGCGGTGCACGGCGCCGAAGCCGTCGCCCACGTAGGCGTCGGCCAGCGCGGCCAGTTCGTCGGCGAATCCACCGCGCTCGGCGTCGTCCTTGCTCGTCTCGCCGGCGTTGAAGCGGAGGTTCTCCAGCAGCGTGACCCCGCCGTCGGCGCTCTCGCCGACGGTGGCCTTCGCGCTGTCGCCCACCGTGTCGGTCGCGAACGCGACCTGCTTGCCGAGGAGTTCGCCGAGCCGTCGCGCGACGGGCGCCAGCGAGAACTGCGGGTCCGGGGCGCCCTTGGGGCGGCCCAGGTGGGAGGCCACGACCACCCGCGCGCCGTTCTCGGCGAGCTTGGTGATCGTGGGCACGGCCGCGCGGATGCGGCCGTCGTCGGTGATGGTGTCGCCGTCGAGCGGGACGTTGAGGTCGGCGCGGACGAAGACCCGCTTGCCGCTCACGCCGTCGGCGACGAGTTCGTCGATCGTCTTCATGGCTGGCTCCTGTGGCTCCAGTCGAGAGTGCAGGGGGTGTGCACCGGTCGGACGCGGCATGGGACAGGGCCCGTGCGCGGGGCACGAGCCCTGTCGTTCATCCGCGGCCGCCCGGACTCAGAGCTGGGAGCCGACGTAGCTGGTGAGGTCGACCAGACGGTTGGAGTAGCCCCACTCGTTGTCGTACCACCCGATGATCTTGGCCTGGTTGCCGTCGACCATCGTGAGGGAGGCGTCGAAGGTGCAGGACGGGGGCTGGTTGACGATGTCCGAGGAGACGATCGCGTCCTCGGTGTACTCCACGATGCCCTGCAGCTGACCCTCGGCGGCCTTCTTGAAGGCGGCGTTGACCTCGTCCTTGGTGGTCTCGCGCTTGAGGTCGAGCACCAGGTCGGTGACGGAGCCCGTGGGGACCGGGACGCGCATGGCGATGCCGTCCAGGCGGCCCTTGAGCTGCGGGAGGACCAGCGCGGTGGCCTTGGCGGCACCGGTCGTGGTCGGGATGATGTTCTCGGCGGCGGCCCGGGCGCGGCGCAGGTCCTTGTGCGGGAAGTCCAGGATGCGCTGGTCGTTGGTGTAGGCGTGCACCGTGGTCATCAGACCGCGCTCGATGCCGAAGTTCTCGTCCATGACCTTCGCCATCGGGGCCACACAGTTGGTGGTGCAGGAGGCGTTGGAGATCACGTTGTGCTCGGCGGCGTCGTACTTGTCCTGGTTGACGCCCATCACCACGGTGATGTCCTCCTGCTTGGCAGGGGCCGAGATGAGGACCTTCTTGGCGCCCGCCTCCAGGTGCTTGGCGGCGTCGTCGCGCTTGGTGAAGATGCCGGTGGACTCGACGACGATGTCGGCGCCCAGCTCGCTCCAGGGGAGCTTGGCCGGGTCCTTCTCGGCCATCGTCTTGAAGGTCTGCTTGCCGACGGTGATGGTGTCCTCGGTGTGGCTGACCTCGTAAGGGAGGCGGCCGAGAACGCTGTCGTACTTGAGCAGGTGGACAAGGGTGGCGTTGTCGGTCAGGTCGTTGACACCGACGATCTCGATGTCCGCACCCTGGTTCAGCAGCGCGCGGAAGTAGTTACGACCGATACGGCCAAAGCCGTTGATGCCTACGCGGATCGTCACGAACCGATCTCCTCGCTAGGTACGCCGGTACGGACACCGGCGAGTGCTGTTTGGGATGTCCCCGACCGAGTCCGACCCTACCTCTCCATCGGGGTGGGTCCCACATCGGCCGGGCGGGCCGGGCAGCCGCTCGAACCAGCCGCTCAGGCGAGCGTTTTCCCGCTCGTCGGACAAGCATTTCCGCGTGCGCGGAAGCGGCATTCCCCGCTCATCAGACGAGCATTCCACCGCTCTCCTGAGAAGCGTTTACCCCGGCCTTTCAGCCGACCATTTCCTCGGTCAGATTGGACTCGGTACCCGCAATTCCGAGGTCCTGCGCACGCTTGTCCGCCATGGCGAGCAACCGGCGGATACGGCCCGCCACCGCGTCCTTGGTCAGCGGCGGATCGGCCAGCGCGCCCAGCTCCTCCAGCGAGGCCTGCTTGTGCTCCATCCGCAGCCGTCCGGCGGCGGCCAGATGCTCGGGCACCTCGTCACCGAGGATCTCCAGCGCGCGCTGCACCCTGGCACCCGCGGCGACGGCCGCGCGGGCCGAGCGGCGCAGGTTCGCGTCGTCGAAGTTGGCCAGCCGGTTGGCGGTGGCACGCACCTCGCGGCGCATCCGCCGCTCCTCCCACGCCAGCACCGACTCGTGCGCGCCGAGCCGCGTCAACAGCGCGCCGATGGCGTCACCGTCACGGACGACGACGCGGTCCACACCGCGCACCTCGCGGGCCTTGGCGGCGATCTGCAGCCTGCGGGCCGCGCCCACCAGCGCCAGCGCCGCCTCGGGTCCCGGGCAGGTGACCTCCAGGGACGAGCTGCGCCCCGGCTCGGTGAGCGAGCCGTGGGCGAGGAAGGCGCCCCGCCAGGCGGCCTCCGCGTCGCAGGTGGCCCCCGAGACCACCTGCGGGGGCAGGCCGCGGATGGGGCGCCCGCGGCCGTCGACGAGGCCCGTCTGGCGGGCGAGCTGGTCGCCGCCGGCCACCACCCGCACGACGTAGCGGCTGTTGCGCCGCAAGCCGCTGGGGGCCATCACCACCAGGTCGGAGGAGTGTCCGAAGATCTCCAGGATGTCCTTGCGCAGCCGGCGGGCGGCGATGCCCGTGTCCAGCTCCGCCTCGATCACGATCCGCCCGCTCACCAGGTGCAGCCCACCCGCAAAGCGCAGGATCGACGAGACCTCTGACTTCCGGCAGCAGGTGCGGGTGACGGGAAGCCGGGAGATCTCGTCCTTCACCGCAGGCGTCATCGCCATGGGCCGATCCTTCCATGCATCCGAAAAATACGGTCGTACGCGGCGGCCAGCAGCTCCGGGTCGTGCCGGGGAGCTCCCCCAGCTGCCGCCACGGGTGCCAGCTCGACCTTTCCGCCGAGCTGATCGGCGGCCTCACTGAGGGAGTCCTGGTCGGGCACGGCATCCTGGTCGGCCAGCACCACGTCGAAGGTGAGTTTAGGGGCGTGTCGCCCCAAAACCTCCAAATGACGCTGCGGGGAAAAACCGTCCGTTTCCCCCGGTTGCGGAGCGAGGTTGAGTGAGAGGACCTTGCGGGCCTTCGTCTCGGTCAGCGCCTCCAGCAACTCGGGCACCAGCAGGTGCGGGATGACGGAGGAGAACCAGGAGCCGGGGCCCAGGACCACCCAGTCGGCGTCCAGCACCGCCTGCACGGCCTCCGGTACGGCGGGCGGGTCGGCGGGGACCAGGTGGACCTCCTGGACCTCACCGCGGGTGAGCGCCACCGTGGCCTGGCCGCGGACCGTGGACAGCTCCTCGGGGCGCGCCGGGTCGTGCCCGCGCACGCTGGCGCGCAGCTCCAGCGGCACCGCCGACATGGGCAGCACCCGGCCGTGCGCGCCCAGCAGCTTGCCGACCAGATCCAGCGCCTGCACGTGGTCGCCCAGCTGTTCCCACAGCGCGACGATCAGCAGATTGCCGACCGCGTGTTCGTGCAGCTCGCCCCTGCTTTCGAAGCGGTGCTGGATCACCTGCGCCCAGGTGCGGCCCCACTCGTCGTCCCCGCACAGCGCGGCCAGCGCCTTGCGCAGGTCACCGGGCGGCAGGACCCCCAGCTCGTCGCGGAGCCGACCGCTGGAGCCGCCGTCGTCGGCGACGGTGACCACGGCGGTCAGGTCCCCGGTGATGCGGCGCAGCGCCGTCAGCGACGCCGACAGGCCCATGCCGCCGCCGAGCGCCACCACCTTGGGCTGCTTGGAGGTGAGGCCGCGCAGTGCGCCGCGCGGCCCGGCCAGATGCCTCAGGCTCCTACGGGCCATGGGCGTCACTCACGCCCCATGTCACGGTGGACGACCACCGTCTCCACACCGCCGTCGGAGAGCCTGCGCGCCAGCTTCTCGGACATGGCGACGCTGCGGTGCTTGCCGCCTGTGCATCCCACGGCGACGGTCACGTACCGCTTGCCCTCCCTGCGGTAGCCGGCGGCGATCAGCTGCAGCAGCTCCGTGTAGCGGTCCAGGAACTCCTTGGCGCCAGGCTGGTTGAAGACGTAGTTGGAGACCTCCTCGCTGGTGCCCGTGTAGGGGCGCAGCTCGGGGACCCAGTGCGGGTTGGGCAGGAAGCGGCAGTCGACGACCAGGTCGGCGTCCACGGGCAGGCCGTACTTGTAGCCGAACGACATGACGGTGGCCCGCAGCTCGGGCTCCTCCTCGCCCGCGAACTGCGCGTCCAGCTTGGCGCGCAGCTCGTGCACGTTCAGGCTGGAGGTGTCGATCACCAGGTCGGCGTCGCCGCGCAGCTCCCGCAGCAGGTCGCGCTCGGCGGCGATACCGTCCACGATACGCCCGTCGCCCTGCAGCGGGTGCGGGCGGCGCACGGACTCGAAGCGGCGGACCAGCGCCTCGTCCGAGGCCTCCAGATAGACGATGCGGCGGGCGACGTTGTAGGTCGCCAGGTCGGCGAGCGACCCCTTGAGGTTGTCGAAGAAGTTACGGCCGCGTACGTCCACGACGACGGCGATCCTGGCCACGTTCCCCTGCGACCTGGCCCCCAGCTCGACCATCGTCGGGATCAGCTCGGGCGGCAGGTTGTCGACGACGAACCAGCCCAGGTCCTCCAGGCACTTGGCCGCGGTGCTGCGGCCCGCGCCCGACATCCCCGAGATGATCACCAACTCCGGGATCGTCGTACCCGCCGCCTCCTCCGGCTGCGCCGGCTTGAGCGTACTCACCACTGCTCCGTCTCCGCGCTGCTCACGTTCCGCGCTCATGCTGTCATCCCCCGAAATGTCGATCGTCGTACGGTGCGGCCTCACCGACCGTCCGGCGGCGGTCGCACGCACGTCGATCCCGGTGCCGTTCACTCACTCCTCTTCAACGATCTCACCGGTGGCCGTATTCACTGCCGGGCCGGCGGGCGCGCCCTCGGAGAGGGCGGCAGCGACCGTCTCGGCCGTCTTGCGGCCGATGCCCGGCACCTGGGAGATCTCCTCCACGCGGGCAGCCCGCAGCTTCTTGACCGAGCCGAAGTGCTTGAGCAACGCCTTCTTGCGGGTCTCCCCGAGCCCCTGGACGGCGTCCAGCGGGCTGCTGCGGAGCCGCTTGCCGCGCTTGCCCCGCTGATAGCGGATGGCGAACCGGTGGGCCTCGTCCCGCACCCGCTGGAGCAGGTAGAGGCCCTCGCTGGAGCGGGGCAGCACCACCGGGTCGCTGTCGCCCGGCAGCCACACCTCCTCCAGCCGCTTGGCCAGCCCGCAGACCGCCACGTCGTCGACCCCGAGCTCCTCCAGCGCCGCCTTCGCCGCCGCGACCTGCGGCTGGCCGCCGTCGACGACCACGAGCTGCGGCGGGTAGGCGAACTTCTTGGGGCGGCCCTCCTCGTCCCTGACGGCGCCCTGGGCGGGCGCGCCGTGCTCGGGCGCGGGCTCCGGCGACGGCTGAGGTGCGGGCTCGTGTGCGGGCTCGTGCACGGGCTCGTGTACGGGCTCGGCTTCGGGCCGCGGGTCGGGGGAGCCGCCCTCGGGGCCCGCCTCCAGCTCGCCGCCCAGCTCCTCCTCCGGCCACTCCCCGGTCTTCTGCTTCTCGACCAGATAGCGGCGGAACCGGCGGCTGATCACCTCGTGCATGGCGCGCACGTCGTCCTGGCCCGCGAAGGACTTGATCTGGAAGCGGCGGTACTCGCTCTTGCGGGCGAGGCCGTCCTCGAAGACGACCATGGAGGCCACCACGTCGTCACCCTGGAGGTGCGAGATGTCGAAGCACTCGATGCGCAGCGGCGCCGAGTCCAGCTCCAGCGCGTCGGCGATCTCCTCCAGCGCGCGGGAGCGGGTGGTCAGGTCGGAGGCCCGCTTGGTCTTGTGCAGCACGAGCGCGTGCTCGGCGTTGCGCTTGACCGTCTCCATCAGAGCGCGCTTGTCGCCGCGCTGCGGAATGCGCAGGCTCACCTGGGCGCCCCGGCGCTCCGAGAGCCACTGCGCTATCGGCTCCGCCGGCTCGGGCAGCGCCGGGACCAGCACCTCCTTGGGCACGCCTCCGCTGCCGCCACCCTCGGACGCGTCGCCCTGCTCGGCGCCGTACAGCTGCTGGAGCGCGTGCTCGACCAGCTCCGGGGTGCCGACCGCCTCCACCTTGTCGGTGACCCAGCCGCGCTGGCCGCGCACCCGGCCGCCGCGCACGTGGAAGATCTGGAGGGCGGCCTCCAGCTCGTCCTCCGCGACGGCGATCAGGTCGGCGTCGGTGGCGTCGGTGAGCACCACCGCGTTCTTCTCCATGGCGCGCTTGAGCGCGTCGATGTCATCGCGCAGCCGGGCGGCCCGCTCGTACTCCATCTCCTCGGCCGCCTCCTGCATCTCACGCTCCAGACGGCGCAGGTACGAACCGGTGTGGCCCGCCATGAAGTCGCAGAACTCCTCGGCGAGTTCGCGGTGCTCCTCGGGTGAGACGCGGCCGACGCACGGGGCCGAGCACTTGCCGATGTAGCCCAGCAGGCAGGGCCGGCCGATCTGCGCGGAGCGCTTGAAGACCCCGGCCGAGCAGGTGCGCACGGGGAAGACGCGCAGCATCAGATCGACCGTCTCGCGGATCGCCCAGGCCTGGCCGTAGGGGCCGAAGTAGCGCACGCCCTTCTTCTTGGGGCCGCGCATCACCTGGACGCGGGGGAACTGCTCGTTCATCGTCACCGCGAGGGACGGATAGCTCTTGTCGTCGCGGTACTTGACGTTGAAGCGGGGGGCGAACTCCTGGATCCAGGTGTACTCGAGCTGGAGCGCCTCCACCTCGGTGCCCACCACCGTCCACTCCACGGAGGCGGCCGTCGTCACCATCGTGCGGGTGCGCGGGTGGAGGCCCGCGAGGTCCTGGAAGTAGTTGTTCAGCCGCTGGCGGAGGCTCTTGGCCTTGCCGACGTAGATCACCCTGCGGTGTTCGTCACGGAAGCGGTAGACCCCGGGCGAGTCGGGGATCTCTCCCGGTTTCGGGCGGTAGGTGGAGGGGTCTGCCATACGTCACACCCTACTGGGGAGGGGTGACAGCGATCCTCGGGCGCACAGTCGTCGGCCGCGCGCCCGAGGGGTGCTCACACCGCCTGCTGCCGGGGCGTGAGGGCGCCTCCTACCAGCCCCGCTCGCGCCACTCCCCCAGCCGTGGGCGCTCGGCGCCGAGGGTGGTGTCGCCGCCGTGGCCCGGGTAGACCCAGGTCTCGTCGGGGAGTTGGCCGAACAGCTTGTCCTCGACGTCGTCGAGGAGGCGGACGAAGTTCGCGGCGTCACCGAAGGTGTTGCCCACCCCGCCGGGGAAGAGGCAGTCGCCGGTGAACAGGTGCGGATGACCGTGCGGGTCGTCGTAGATGAGCGCGATCGAGCCCGGGGTGTGCCCGACCAGATGCCGCGCCGTCAACTCCACCTCACCGACCCGCAGGGTGTCTCCGTCCTCGACGGGGACGTCGGTGGGCACGGGGATGGACTCGGCGTCGTACCGCCCCGCGTACGTGCGCGCACCGGTGGCGTCCACCACCTCGGCGAGCGCCTGCCAGTGGTCGCCGTGCCGGTGGGTGGTCACGACGGAGGCGATGCCGTCGCCCCCGATGAGCTCCAGGAGCGTGCCCGCGTCGTTGGCGGCGTCGATCAGCAGCTGCTGGCCTGTGGCCCGGCAGCGCAGCAGGTAGGCGTTGTTGTCCATGGGGCCGACGGCGACCTTGGAGATCATCAGGTCCCGCAGCTCGTGCACGTCCGCGGGTCCGCCGACCTGGACCGTTCCGGTGTATGGCATGGCTCTCACCCTAAAGGGAGGGCAGTGCCGGCAGAGGGCCCCTCGCCGAGAGGCCGCTGCCGGTCGTCCGGCCCGTGAGCCAGCCCACCAGCGCCACGGAGCTGCCCGCCACCACCAGCGGCCCCTCGGGCCCCTCCGTCTTCGCGCCGGTGCGCCAGGTCCTGCCGTCCTCCGCGCGCAGCTCCAGGGCGACGGGGATGTCGGGGTGGGCGAAGAAGCGGCGCGCCATGGTGGTCAGCTCCCGGTCCACGAAGGTGCCCGGGAGGTCCTGGAGCGTGTAGCCGATGCCGAGGTCGACGTGGTGCAGCTCGACCTCGATCCAGCGGCGGAACGGGAGGGAGGAGGCGAGATCGGTCACACCGTTGCGGAGGGTGACGGTGCGGTTCCAGTCCTCGTCGCCGAGCGCGGCGAAGGCGCTCTCCAGGCGGGAGGAGCTGACGCGCACGTCGTCGACGAGCTCGTCGAGGGAGCGGCGCGCGCCCTCCTCGATGTCGGCGTCGCGCGCTTGCGCACTGGCGTACATCGGCTCGCCCGCGAGCACGTTGACGAGGGCGTCGGCGTTGCGGGCGAGGTGGGCGAGCACGTGCCCCCTGGTCCAGCCCGGTAGCTGGGAGGGCTCGGTGACCTCGGGGGGATCCAGCTTGACGGTGGCGCTCAGCAGCTGCCCTGTCGCGGTCCGTGCGAGTTCGGCGTCGTGCGCAGGCGTGGTCATGATCCAAAGCTAGTGCGACCACTCGTTCGTGTGGAAGACGGCACGGAGGTGGCGAGGCCGCCCGCAATTCGAATGAACGTGCTATATGGTCGAGCGAGGCTCCCGCACCCGAAGCGCACGACACTCCGGGCGGCGCCGTCCTACTCTTGGTCGGGGACTCCCGCTCCGCTGCGGGCCCCCCTTCCCACATGAAAGGTGCCAACAGGCGTGGCCGACCGTCTTCTCGTCCGTGGCGCTCGCGAGCACAACCTGCAGAACGTCTCGATAGACCTCCCCCGTGACTCGCTCATCGTCTTCACGGGACTGTCGGGCTCGGGGAAGTCCTCGCTCGCCTTCGACACCATCTTCGCCGAGGGCCAGCGGCGTTACGTGGAGTCGCTGTCCGCCTACGCCCGGCAGTTCCTCGGGCAGATGGACAAACCCGACGTCGACTTCATCGAGGGCCTCTCCCCCGCGGTCTCCATCGACCAGAAGTCGACCTCGCGCAACCCCCGCTCGACCGTGGGCACCATCACGGAGGTCTACGACTACCTCCGCCTGCTCTACGCCCGGATCGGCAAACCCCACTGCCCCGTCTGCGGACGCCCCATCGCCCGCCAGTCGCCGCAGGCCATCGTCGACAAGGTGCTCGCCCTGGAGGAGGGCAGCCGCTTCCAGGTGCTCTCCCCACTGGTGCGCGAGCGCAAGGGCGAGTTCGTGGACCTCTTCAGCGAGCTCCAGACGAAGGGGTACAGCCGCGCGCGCGTCGACGGGGAGACGATCCAGCTCTCCGAGCCGCCCAAGCTCAAGAAGCAGGAGAAGCACACGATCGAGGTGGTCGTGGACCGCCTCACCGTCAAGCCCACCGCCAAGCGCCGGCTGACCGACTCGGTCGAGACCGCACTCGGGCTCTCCGGCGGCATGGTCATCCTCGACTTCGTCGACCTGGAGCAGGACGACCCGCAGCGTGAGCGGATGTACTCCGAGCACCTCTACTGCCCCTACGACGACCTGTCGTTCGAGGAGCTGGAGCCGCGCTCCTTCTCCTTCAACTCCCCCTTCGGCGCCTGCCAGGAGTGCACCGGCATCGGCACCCGGATGGAGGTCGACCCCGAGCTGATCGTCCCCGACGAGGACAAGTCGCTGGACGAGGGCGCCCTGCACCCCTGGTCGCACGGGCACACCCGGGAGTACTTCGGGCGGCTGATCGGCGCACTGGCCGACGCCCTCGGCTTCCGTACGGACATCCCCTGGGCGGGCCTGCCCGCGCGCGCCAAGAAGGCGCTGCTGTACGGCCACAAGACACAGGTCGAGGTCCGCTACCGCAACAGGTACGGACGCGAGCGCGCCTACACCACCGCCTTCGAGGGCGTCGTCCCGTTCGTCAAGCGGCGGCACTCGGAGGCCGAGACCGACAGCAGCAGGGAACGCTTCGAGGGCTACATGCGCGAAGTGAACTGCCCCGCCTGCGAGGGCACCCGGCTCAAGCCGCTGATCCTGGCGGTCACCCTGCAGGGCAAGTCCATCGCGGAGGTCTCCGCGATGTCGATCACCGAGTGCGCCGACTTCCTGCGCGAGATGACGCTCTCGGGCCGCGACAAGAAGATCGCCGAGCGGGTGCTCAAGGAGGTCAACGAGCGGCTGCGCTTCCTCGTCGACGTCGGCCTCGACTACCTCACTCTCAACCGCGCCGCCGGCACCCTCTCCGGCGGCGAGGCCCAGCGCATCCGGCTGGCCACCCAGATCGGCTCGGGACTCGTCGGCGTGCTCTACGTGCTGGACGAGCCGTCCATCGGCCTCCACCAGCGCGACAACCACCGCCTGATCGAGACCCTGGTACGCCTGCGCGACCTGGGCAACACGCTGATCGTCGTCGAACACGACGAGGACACCATCAAGGCCTCCGACTGGGTCGTGGACATCGGCCCCGGCGCGGGCGAGCACGGCGGCAAGGTCGTCCACAGCGGCCCGTTGAAGGAACTGCTGGACAACGAGGAGTCGCTGACCGGCGAGTACCTCTCCGGCCGCCGGGAGATCCCCACCCCGCAGGTCCGCCGCCCCATCGACCCGGCACGGCAGCTGACGGTGCGCGGCGCGCGGGAGAACAACCTGCGCGACGTCGACGTCTCCTTCCCGCTGGGCGTCTTCACCGCCGTCACCGGGGTCTCGGGCTCCGGAAAGTCGACGCTGGTCAACGACATCCTCTACACCCACCTGGCCCGTGAACTGCACGGCGCCCGCACGGTGCCGGGCCGCCACACGCGCGTCGAGGGCGACGACCTGGTCGACAAGGTCGTCCACGTCGACCAGTCCCCCATCGGCCGCACCCCGCGCTCCAACCCGGCCACCTACACCGGGGTGTTCGACCACGTGCGCAAGCTGTTCGCCGAGACGACGGAGGCGAAGGTCCGCGGCTACCAGCAGGGCCGCTTCTCCTTCAACGTCAAGGGCGGCCGCTGCGAGAACTGCGCGGGCGACGGCACCATCAAGATCGAGATGAACTTCCTGCCCGACGTGTACGTGCCCTGCGAGGTCTGCCACGGCGCGCGCTACAACCGGGAGACCCTGGAGGTCCACTACAAGGGCAAGAACATCGCCGAGGTCCTGGACATGCCGATCGAGCAGGCCCTGGACTTCTTCGAGGCAGTCCCCGGCATCGCGCGGCACCTGAAGACGCTCAACGACGTCGGACTCGGATACGTCAGGCTCGGACAGTCCGCGCCCACTCTTTCGGGTGGTGAGGCCCAGCGGGTGAAGCTCGCGAGCGAGCTCCAGCGGCGCTCCACGGGCCGGACCGTCTACGTCCTGGACGAGCCGACGACCGGTCTGCACTTCGAGGACATCAGGAAGCTGATCAGCGTGCTGGAAGGCCTGGTCGACAAGGGCAACTCCGTCATGGTCATCGAGCACAACCTCGACGTGATCAAGACGGCCGACTGGGTCGTGGACCTGGGCCCCGAGGGCGGCAACGGCGGCGGCATGGTCGTCGCGGAAGGAACGCCCGAGCAGGTCGCGGCGGAGCCCGCCAGCCACACCGGCAAGTTCCTGCGGGACATGCTCGGAGAGCGCGTCAGCGACGCGTCGTCGGCCTTGCCGGCGACGCGGAAGAAGAGGGCCACGGCTGCCGCTGCTTCCGCCGGAAAGGCTTCCGGCGGGAAGGCTTCCGCCGGGCAGGCTTCCGCCGGGAAGAAGACGGCAGCGGCGAAGGGGACAGGCAAGAAGGCCCCTGCTGCCGCGAAGAAGTCAGCAGGCACGAAGGCAGCGGCGGCGCGCAAGCGCTGACGGGGCCGGGCGCGGCCCGGCCCCGGAAGGCGGGATCCGCCCCGGAAGGGGCGGGTCCCGCCTTCGCTTTGGCGGCCACCTGCCTGGGCGGCTGCCCGCCGGTGCCGCCGCCCGGCCGGGCCGGGCCGAGCCCTGGGCAGGCCGGGCCCTGGGCAGGCCGGGCCCTTGGCGGGCTGGCCGCCAAGCTGGCCGCGCTCCCGGGCCGAGCGGGGGCCCGGCGCCGACACCTGTCCCAGCCTGCCCACCAGAACGCGGCGCCCGGGACGGTGCCGGGGCGCGGCCGGTGCCCGAGCAGGACCGATGTGCCCGGGCAGCCAGCGTCAAGCGGCCAGCGCCAGGTTCGGATCCGGGCTCAGGGCCTCTGTTCGGGCCCAGGCCCGAGTCCGGGCCGGGGGGCCGGGGAGCGGCCCGGTGAGCCACCGCCTCTGCCGGGGGCCGGCACGACGCCCGGAGCCGGCACGACGCCCGGAGCCGGCACGGCGCCCGGGGCCGGGCCGGGGGCCGAGTCCGGGCCAGGGCCGGGCCGGGGCCGGACTCGGCCCGGTGAGCCACCGCCTCCCCCCGGGGGCCGGCACGGCGCCCGGGGCCGGCGGTGGCGTGGCTGTACGTTCGGTCGGGGCACGGGCGGGCGTCGGGTCGCCGTCCGAGGTCAGGCCGACTTCGGCCGACTTCCCCGCGTGTCGCGCCCGCACAGGGCGCCCCGCACCGCCCGCTCAGTGTCAGGGCTGGTGTGCGGAGGGACGCGGTTCGTCTCGGGTCCGTGGTCGGTGGGGGTTCGGAGCGGGTGGTGGCGAAGCGGGCCACGCAATGTCGTCGATCGCGAGCCATGGCGCGGCGGCCACGGCCGCGGGCGTGAGTCCGGTGAACTCCCTGACCTCCCTGTGGAGGTGCGGCTGGTCGACGTAGCCGCTCTCGGTGGCGACACCGACGGCGGTGCGGCCCGCCGCCAGCAGGTGGGCGGCGTGGTCGAAGCGCACCAGGCGGGCGGCGCGCTTGGGCGTGATGCCGAGCTGGGAGCGGAAGCGAGCCGACAGGCGTTTGCGGCTCCAGCCGACCTCGTCCGCCAGGCCGGCGACGCGCACTCTCCCCCGGCTGCCGCACGTCCGCCGCCAGGCGTGGGCGACCTCCTGGTCGACCGGTGGACGGGTGCCCAGCCGTGCCAGCCCCGTCGGCTCTGCCAGCCGCCGGAGCAGGAGGTCCCGCGCTGCCGTGAACCGTTCGTCCCACGATCCGGTGGCGCGCAGGCGGTCCTCGGCCTGCGCGGCGTCGCGGCCCCACACCTCCTGCAAGGACACCGCCTCCCCGCTCAGGTCGGTCTGCGCCCCGAACAGAGCAGCCGCCACGACCGGCTCCAGCCTGATCTGGAGGACCTCGCCCACCTGGCCACTCGCCCGGAAGTCGCCGGGGAGGAGTCCGACGGCGACGCTGCCGCGTCCGTACCGGCCACCGGCGTCGTGGGCGAGGTCTGCTCCGTCGCTCAGGTCGAACAGCAGGGTGACGGAGGGGTGCGCGATCATGGCGATGTCCGCGAGCGCGGGAACGCGGGGGCGGAAACCGGCCATGCTGATGCCCGGCAGCCGACATGAGGGGGAGGGGACGGCGATGTCCCACAACGTCCAGTCGAGCGTCCCGGCCGGTGCCCCGGCTGATGTCCCGGTCCGCAGCATGAGACCGAATCTAGGGCAGCACGGGCGGGGTGTCAGCGTCCGCCGCCGTGAAGCCGAGCAGCAGTGCGCTGGTCGCCTCGGGCGCTTCGAGCAGCGGCACGTGTCCGACCCCGGGCAGCAGTTCGACCCGGGTGCCGGGCACCGAGTCGTACTGGTGTGCCGATGACGGCTCCCACCGCGGGTCCGCGGCACCGAAGATCACCAGCTTGGGCACGTCGAGTGCGGCGAGACGCTCGGGCGCGCTCCGCTCGGCGAGGTAGGCGGTGTTGCGGCTCGCGATCTTCCGGAAGGCCCGGTAGGTGATGGCGCCTACGCCCGCGACCAGGTCGTCGGGGACGTCCACCGGGCGGGCGGTCGTCGCCCTGATCCCCTTGCGGATCCACGCGTCCGAGCGGATCGACCACAGCAGCGGCCCGAGCGGCGGGCCCAGCAGCGCCCGGAGGACGGCCGGCTGCGGAAGGAGCGCATCGGGGCTCGGACCTGTGCTGATCAGCGTGAGCGACCCCACCAGGTCGGGGCGCTGCTCGGCGAGCGCCGTGATGACGTAGCCGCCGCTGGAGTGTCCGGCCGCGGCGACGTGACGCAGGCCGAGATCGTCGAGCAGGCCCGCCACCCGCGCCGCTTGCGCGGGCACCTCGTAGGACGGCGCGGGCGGGGACTGGCCGCAGCCGGGGAGATCGACACGGACGACATGACGGCGTTCGGCCAGTGCCGGGAGCATCGGACTCCACGTGTCGCCCGAGGCCCCCGAGCCGTGGACGAGCAACAGCGGCGGCGCCTCCCGCGCGCCGTCGTGGACCACGTGCATCCCGTGCGCCTGCTCAACGTATCCGCTCATGCGGCTCATGATGGGGAGGCCGCCGACCGCCTGTCTTGTACGAATGTCGCCCCGGGGCCGGCACCGAGCGAGCAGCGGTGGGGCACTGAGCAGGCATCGCGCGAGCGCCGGGCGACCGCGTGCCCGCTCCTCAGGCCGGTGCTCGGAAGGGACAGATGAGGACGTAGAGTGCGGCGCGTGACGACGAGCAAGGAATCACCGGCCACGCGCCGCACCGTGCTGTGCGGCGCCGCGCTGGCAGCGCTGGGATTGACGGCCGCCGCGTGCGGCGGGGCCGGCTCCGACGATGCGGAGGGCCCCGACAAGCCCGTCGACCTGGGTGAGGCCCAGGCCGTGCCCGTGGGCGGCGCCAAGCTGTATCCCGAGCAGAAGATGCTGGTCTCCCAGCCCGAGAAGGGCGACTTCAAGGGGTTCAGCGCCGTGTGCACCCACCAGGGCAGCCTGCTGGGCGAGGTCGACGGGGAGGTCGCCGTCTGCCCGCTGCACGGGAGCCGGTTCCGCGTCGACACGGGCGAGGTCGCCCATGGCCCGGCCACCAAGGCGCTGCCCTCGGTGCCGGTGAAGGTGCGGGACGGCAAGCTGGTGGCCGGTTCGGACAGCTGACGGTCACTGGTGGTCGGTTCGGACAGCTGACGGTGGCTGGTGGCCGCATTGGTGGCCGGTTCGGAGAGCCGGCGGTCAGGGGCGTGGGCGTTCGCTGGAGGTGGCGATGCCCGTGCCCAGTGCGGCGCCACCGCCGGGGCTGAGCCCGCCTTCTTTGGCCGGACCGCCCGGTGCCTCGTCCGGCCAGCGGCCACCGTTCTGCCAGTAGCCGCGGATCTCCTCCAACTGCCGGCCCTTGGTCTCCGGCGCCATCCGGGCCATGAAGGCCAGCGCGACCAGAACCAGGACGGCGAACCCGCCGAACGCCCAGGTCGCGCCCAGCTCCTCCAGCACCGCGGGGAAGAACTGGGCGACCAGGAAGTTCGCCGCGAGGTCGGCCGTGAGCATCACGGAGGCGCCCAGCGAGCGCAGCCGCGCGGGGAACGCCTCGGAGGCGTACACCCAGATGAGGGAGCCGAAGCCGAAGTTGAAGGCGGCGGTGAACAGCGCGAGGGCACCGAAGCCGATCCAGATGCCGGTCCCGCTGAGGGAGTGGGTACCGAAGACCACGGCCAGCACGATGAGGGTGGCCAGCATGGTGCCGATCCCGGAGAGCAGTACGACGCGGCGGCCGAGCCGGTCGACGACGAAGAGGGCGAGCACGGTGGCGACCAGCGAGATCAGTTCGACGATCGCGGGCAGCAGGAAGTTCTGCCCGTCGCCGTGGAAGCCGAGGGTCTCGAAGATCTGCGGGCTGTAGTAGGTCACGGCGTTGATGCCGGTGATCTGGCAGAAGAAGCCCATGCCGATCACGAAGACGGTCGCCCGGAGGAAGGGCCGGCGGACCATCCGGCCGAGAGAGCCGCCGCGACCGCCGCGCTCGGCGTTCAGCTCGCGTTGGATGGCGGCGCTCTCGGCCACCGGGTCCACGTCCGGGTCGGTCGCGGCCATGACGCGGGCCGCCTCGTCCACCCGGCCCTTGAGGAGGTACCAGCGTGGGCTGTCGGGCAGCCGCAGCAGCGGGATGATGACGAGCGCCGAGGGGATGGCGGCCACTCCGAGCATGATCCGCCAGTGTCCGCCGTCGGAGAGGCCCCAGTTGACGAAGTAGGTCAGGGTGATGCCGGCGACGCAAGCGACCTGGTAGCCGGCGACGGCCGCGCCCCGCAGCCGGGCCGGCGTGGATTCGGCGATGAACAGCGGTGCGGCCACGATGGAGATGCCGATGGTGACGCCGAGCAGGAAGCGCACCAGGTCGAGGACGACGACGGTGGGGGAAAGCGCGGAGAGCGCGGAGAAGACGGCGTACGCGGCGGCGACGATCACCATGGTCGGCTTGCGGCCGAGCGCGTCGGACAGGCGGCCGGCGATCAGGGCGCCCACAATGGTGCCGAGCACCAGGATGCTGTTGACGAACCCGGATTCGCTCGCGCTCAGCCCGAAGTCCTTGCTCAGGAAGACCAGGGCACCGGAGATGGACCCGGTGTCGTAACCGTAGACGACGCCCACGACGGCGCCGGTCGCCACGATCAGGCGGCCTGTGCGGTAGGTGGGTGAGGCTGGCGGTTGGGCGGTGCTCGGTGTTGCCATGGAGCGGTCCTTCGGTGGTGGCTGAGAGACCAGACGGCATGCGACGCGACGCGTGATGCTGCAAGGTTTCCGCCGATTTCGCGCAGCTGTCAACAACAATCGAGGCCGACCTGCCGCTTCTTGCGCGGAAATAGCTCTTTCGAGTCATGAACGCGCACTGACGCGAGGCAGTTCGAGCAGAGCACGCCGTTTCCCCGACCGTCACGCCGCGGATGCCTCCAGCAGGGCGATGTTTCCCCCGACTTCGCTCCCGCCCTCTGGTGTAGACCGGTCCGCCTTGGGACCCTGTGCCGCACTGTGCGCAGAAAGTGCCGAGAAAGCCGTTGTCTGTGGGGGACGTTGTGAGACGAGTCCACGCACGCGCAAGCAGGTCCACGACACGCGCAAGACGCGCCCGGAGCGTCCGGGGCGCGAACACCGAAAGCGGCGCCCGCAGGAGCCCGGGCGCATCGAGCACCGGGAGCACGAGCGTCCGAAGACGCGGCGGCCGTCTGAGGGTGGCGCTGCCCGCGGCGGCGGCCGTCTCAGCGCTGCTGAGTGGCCTGCTGCCGGCCGGGGCCGCGCTGGCACAGACACCGCAGCCGCCCGGAGGCCCGGCACCCCGCAGCGCCGCGCCCCTCGCCGGCGACGGCAGCGCCCAGGGCTCCGGCGGCTCGTCCGGCCAGGGCATGGAGCTGGCCCGTACGACCCGGCCCCTCGCCCCCGGCGCCGAGCTCACCTCCTTCTCCCGGTTGGAGCCGGACAAGTGGCTGCGGGCGGACGCGCTCTCCCTGGATCTGGGGGGCGGCGCCCGGGGCGCCGGCGTGGACTATCTGTCCACGGGCAAGGTCTCCGACCGCCGGACCGTCAGCGAACTCGCGAAGGCGCACGACCCCGGCAAGGGCCGCCGTACCGTGGCCGCGATCAACGCGGACTTCTTCGACATCAACGAGACGGGCGCCCCCCTCGGCCCCGGCGTCCGCGACGGCGAGCCGGCCCACTCTCCCGCCCCGGGCACGTCGGAGGCGGTCGGTGTCGGGCCCGGGGCCGCGGGCCGGATCCTGGACCTGTACTTCGAGGGCACCGTCACCCTTCCGGGTGGTACCGCGCCCCTCGGCGGCCGGGACGCGGCGAACGTGCCCGAGGACGGTATCGGGCTGTACGACTCCCACTGGGGCGAGGCCGACCGGGCACTGACGGTCGATCAGGAGTCCGAGGTGGCAGAGGTGACCGTCGAGGACGGCGAGGTCACCTCCGTATC
Source organism: Streptomyces sp. PU-14G (assembly GCF_041028275.1). Taxonomy (NCBI): domain Bacteria; kingdom Bacillati; phylum Actinomycetota; class Actinomycetes; order Kitasatosporales; family Streptomycetaceae; genus Streptomyces; species Streptomyces sp. PU-14G. Next base: position 32,063 of record NZ_JASKYT010000007.1, on the reverse strand, counting down.
GCGGAAGCCCGGAAAGGGTGACATCCCGCAGGGGGCGACCGTCCTCCTCGGCAGAGGTGACGGCGCCGAACGGCTGGCAGCACTGAGCCCGGGCGATCCGGTCGCGGTGGAGTACCACGTGCGCACGGCGGACGGTTCGCCCCTGCCACGTACCGCGGTGGGCGGGCGAGGGCTGCTGGTCGTGGACGGGAGACCGCAGGACTGGGAGGGCAGGCCGAACAACACGGCGGCGCCGCGCACGGCGGTCGGCTTCTCCAAGGACGGCAGCACCATGCACGTCCTGACGGTGGACGGCCGCCAACAGGCCTCAGGTGGCGTGACGCTGACCGAGCTGGCCCGGATGATGAAGAAGTTGGGCGCCTACAACGCCCTCAACCTCGACGGCGGCGGCTCCTCCACGCTGCTGGCCCGGGAGCCGGGCACACAGGCGCTCCAACTGGAGAACGCGCCGTCCGACGGGGAGGAGCGGGAGGTGCCCAACGGACTGGCCCTGACCGCCCCCGCGGGCTCCGGGCGACTGGCCGGCTTCTGGGTGGAGACCGCCATCGACCCGGACGAGGCCCCGACGGCGGACACCGTGCCGGGCGGCCACCCGGATCGGGTCTTCCCCGGTCTGACCCGGCGGCTGAGCGCTGCCGGGTACGACGAGACGTACGGCCCCGCCAAGGGCGCGCCCCGGCCCGCCTGGCACGCTTCGCGGCCCGGCGTGGGACGGGTCGACGCGCGAGGAGTCTTCCACGCACGCCGGGACGGCAGCACGACGGTCACCGCGCGGCAGGGCGCGGCGCAAGGGTCCACGAAGCTGCGTGTGCTCGGGGAACTGGACCGCATCCGGCCCACCACGGACCGGGTCGGGCTGGCCGACAGCGCGGCGACGGCCTCGTTCGGGCTGGTCGGCTTTGACGCGGACGGCAACAGCGCCCCCGTCGAACCCGCCGACGCACGGCTGTCGTACGACCGTTCGCTGTTCTCGATCACCCCGGACGAGGACGCCGCGACCGGTGCGTTCACCGTGAAGGCGCGCGGCGGGCAGGGGTCGGCGTCGGGAACCGTGACGGTCACGGTCGACGGGCACACGACCCGTCTGGCCGTCACCGTGGGACTGCGCGAGCAGCGGGTCGCCGACTTCGACGACGCCTCCGACTGGACGTTCAGCGCTGCCCGCGCGGAGGGCTCCGTGGCTCCCGAACCGTCGGGCAAGGAAGGAGGCGGGCTGAAGCTGAGCTACGACTTCACCGGGTCGACGGCCACGCGTGCCGCCTACGCCAACCCGCCCGCCGACCGTGCGGTTCCCGGCCAGCCGCGCAGCTTCACCCTGTGGCTCAGAGGCGACGGCTCCGGAGCGTGGCCGTCGCTCCACCTCAAGGACGCCGCGGGCACCGACCAGGTGCTGCGCGGCCCGCTGGTGGACTGGCGGGACTGGCGCCAGATCACCTTCGAGGTACCCGAAGGGGTTGCGTATCCGCTGAAGCTGCACCGTTTCTACCTGGCCGAGACCCGGCCGACAGCCCAGTACAAGAGCGAGGTGGTGCTGGACGAGCTGGTGGCACGCACCCCACCGGACGTGGACCTGCCGTCCGCCGGGCGCCCGCACGATCCGTTGATCTCCACCGCCTCGGACGTCGCCGGGCGGGACTGGCGGTTCGCGGTGATGTCCGACGCCCAGTTCGTGGCGCGCGACCCGGACAGCGAGGCGGTGCGGCAGGCCCGGCGCACGCTGCGCGAGATCCGCGCGGCACGACCCGACTTCGTCGTCGTCAATGGCGACCTGGTGGACGAGGGGTCGCCCGAGGACCTTCGGTTCGCCCGCACCCTGCTGGAGGAGGAGCTCGGCGACGCCGTCGACTGGTACTACGTGCCGGGGAACCACGAGGTGATGGGGGGTTCGATCGACAACTTCGTCAAGGAGTTCGGGCCGGCGCAGCGCACGTTCGACCACAAGGGGACGAGGTTCATCACCCTCGACACCTCCTCGCTGACGGTCCGGGGCGGCGGATACGCGCAGTTGAGTCAGCTGCGACGGCAGTTGGACGACGCGGCGCGGGACCGCGGCATCACCTCGGTCGCCGTCATCCAGCACGTGCCGCCGCGCGATCCGACGCCGCAGAAAGCCAGCCGGCTCACCGACCGGATGGAAGCCGACCTGCTGGAGGACTGGCTCGCCGGCTTCCGCGCCCGCTCGGGCAAGGGCGCGGTGCTGGTGGCAGGACACGTCGGGGCGTTCGACGCCTCCCGGGTGGACGGTGTGCCCTATCTCGTGAACGGGAACGCCGGGAAGGCGCCCGCCGCCCCGCCGGACGAGGGCGGATTCACCGGCTGGTCGCTGCTGGGTGTCGACAAGGGCCGTCCCGGGCGGGACGGCGAGTGGATCGCGGCCCAGACCCGCGCCCACGTGGACCGGCTGACGCTCCAGGCTCCGGTGCGTCTGGCGGTGGGCGGCGAGGCCACGGCCTCGGCCACCGTCGAACAGGGCAGCGGTCCTCACGCACGCCGGGTGCCTGTCGGCTGGCCGGTGAGCGCGGACTGGCCGGGATCACCGGGACTGTGCGTGCGGGGACACGTACCCCGGGGGCGCTGTGTGGTCTCCTACGATCCCCGCAGCGGCTCCTTGACCGGAAAGAGGCCCGGCACGGTCACTCTTTCGGTGCTCGTGAACGGAGAGCGTGCCGCACAGAAGGTGACGGTCACCCGCTGAACGCTCGCCGGACCGCCGCCGGCCGCGCACCGAACCGCTGAAAAGCTCCCGGCCCCGCCCCCTACCGGAAGGAGTGGCGGGGCGGGGCCGGGAGGTCGGTGTCAGGAGTCGACGTCGGCCCGGTGTTCGGCGTCGGCGTCCTGGCCCTTCCGGGTGCCGCGAGCGTCGTCGCCCCCGGCGACGTCCTCGGCCACCGCCTGCTTCTTGGAGGCCATCAGTGACGTGATGGTGGTGACGATCAGCACCGCGCAGATGACCCCGAGGGACACCGGAATGCTGATCTCCGGGACGTGCACCCCGGTCTCGTGGAGGGCGTGCAGCACCAGCTTGACGCCGATGAAGCCGAGGATCACCGAGAGCCCGTAGGAGAGGTGGACCAGCTTCTTCAGCAGGCCCCCGATGAGGAAGTACAGCTGGCGCAGCCCCATCAGGGCGAACGCGTTGGCGGTGAAGACGATGTACGGGTCCTGGGTGAGGCCGAAGATCGCCGGGATGGAGTCCAGCGCGAAGAGCACGTCCGTCGTGCCGATGGCGAGCATCACGATCAGCATCGGCGTCATCAGCCGCTTGCCGTTCTCGACGATCGTCAGCTTGGTGCCGTGGTACTTGTCCGTGGACGGGAAGCGGCGCTCGATGGACTTGAGCAGCCGGTTCTCCTCGAACTCCTCGTCCTCCTCGTCGGAGCGGGCTTCCTGGATGAGCTTCCAGGCCGTCCAGATGAGGAAGGCGCCGAAGATGAAGAAGACCCAGGAGAAGGTCGAGATGATGGCTGCGCCGGCCGCGATGAAGATGCCGCGCAGCACCAGCGCGATCAGGACACCGACCATCAGGACCCGCTGCTGGTAGATCGTCGGCACCGCGAACTTCGCCATGATCAGGACGAAGACGAAGAGGTTGTCGACGCTGAGGGACTTCTCCGTGATGAAACCGGCGAAGAACTCGCCCGAGGCCTGGCCTCCGCCGAACAGGAAGACGCCGAGTCCGAAGAGCCCGGCGAGGACGATCCAGACCGTGGTCCAGATCCCGGCTTCCTTGAGGGAGACCTCGTGCGGCTTGCGGCCGCCTATGAAGAAGTCGACGGCGATGAGGGCGCACAGACCCACGATGGTCAGCGCCCAAGCGGTCATGGATACGTCCATGAATATTCCTCCGGCTTGCATTCGAGCATGGGCCGGAGGTCTCTTCCACCCGGGACCGCGCCCACAGCGACCGGGCCAGCGCCCCGGGACCGTCCCTGACCGGCCCGTACTGACGGGGTCGCCGCGTGGCTGGGAATACTCCCCTCCGTGCAAAGAAGAGTAAAGCAATCCCATGAAAAGGTAAAGCCTCGGCTCGCGGGAGCCCGGCCCGACCGCGGCGAAGCGGCAGGCACGGGGGCGCAAGCGGAGGGCTCAGCCCTGCGTGGACCGGCGGGCCGCCACGACGCGGCGCAGCACCTGGTGAAGGACCTGGCTGCCGTTCGGCACCGCCGGCGGCTCGTACGTCCACGCGTGGCCCACCCAGGGGTCGGCGAGGTGGTCGTCCGGCACCGGGGTCAGCCGCAGCAGCGAGCGCCACAGCGGGTCGAGCACGGGGCCGTAACCACGCGCCTCGTCCCGGTCGGCGACCATCATCAGGCCCACACCGACCGAGGGGCCCTCGTCCGCGAGGTAGCGCAGCTGGTTGACGGCGCGGTCGTCGAAGCCGTGCGGGAAGTCGTGGACGACCAGCAGCTGGTCCGCCACGTCCAGGTCCGGCGGAAGCGCGTCGGTGGCTCCGCTGCGCACCGCCATCTGCACCAGATCCACCCGCTGGGTGAGCCGCTCCAGCGTGCGCGCCACCCCGGAGGCGCCCGCAGCCGGTGGATCGCGCAGCGCGCCCGACTCGACCAGCGGAAGCAACCCGGTGGCCGCCGACCCCGCCGGGTCGATGACGTGGAGCGTCAGCTGGCCGGCCGGGTGGACGGCGAGGAGCTGGGCCGCCAGCACCGTGGCCGTCTGCGCCGCGAGGTGCGCCAGCCCGTCCTGGTCCGCCGGGCCCGCCTCGCTGCCGCGCAGCGGCCCGCTGTCGATCCACAGTCCGCGCTCCAGCGGCAGCCGCACCAGCATCGGGATGCGCAGCTCGCCGCTCTCGGCCAGACTGAGGTCGCCCACGCGCAGGGACAGTGGCCGCTCGGTCGGCGGCTCGTACGCCTGCCAGACCGGGCTGTCCCAGCGGGCCAGTGCGGGCGGCAGCGCGGGCTCGACCACCTCGGCCTCCGCCACCAGCTGGGCGACATCCCGCTCCAGCACGGTGCGGGCCTGCTCCACGAGCGCGCCGTGCTTGGCACGGGCCTCGCTGCGGGCCGCGTCGGCGGCGGGGCTGACGCGGGCGCGGGGATCGCCGAGCACCCCTTCGAGCTCGCGCTCCATCCGGGTGTCGGCGAAGTCGACGGCGGAGCGGTAGGCAGCGACCGTACGGGCCAGGTCCTCGAACATGCCCCACACCTGGTTGTGGAGGCGCTCCTCCATCGACCATCCGGGGGCGTCACCCGCGACGGGCCCGGCGTGGCCGCCGGGCGCGCCCTGCGGGGCGGCGGCGGGCTGCGTCCGCGCGGGCGGGACCGCCGGCCGCGGAGACGGCTGCTGCTGCCCTGCCGACGGCGGCGCGGCAGCCGCCCGCCGAGGGTGCCGGTAGTCGATCGGGCCGCCGCTGCCGGACGGGGGTGCCTCGGCCCGGGCCGAGGCCGAGGGACGGCCCGCGGGGGCGGCGGGCTGCTCGCTTTGGAGACCGCCCGCGCTCTCGGCCTGTACGGCGTCGGGGCTCTCGGCCCGCACGGCGTCCGGATCCTCGGCCGGTGCGGCGTCCGGATTCCCGGCCCGTACGGCGTCAGGGCGGCGGGCCTGCTGCTGGGGCGGAGGCGCCACGGAGCGGGCCATCCCCGCGGCCACGGCCTCGTTGATGGTGTCCGCGAGGCCGCGTGCGTCGGACAAGCCCTGGTCGGCGAGCATCGCGGCGAGACCGTCGGCATAGCCCTGCCCGACCGCCCGTACCTTCCACGTCCCCCGGCGCAGATACAGCTCCAGGGCGACCACGGCGGATTCGGCGGACAGCCCCGTCACCGCGTAGCCGGCGATCTCCTGCCCGTCCAGCCCCGTGACGGCGAAGAAGGGGGCGGCCAGCCCGGCGAACCGGCCCGGCCCGCCGGCCCGGGCCGGCAGGGCCAGCAGGATGTTGACCCGGTGGACGTCCTCGGGCAGAGCCGCCAGGTCGACGGCGAGCCGGTGGACGGCCGCGGCCTGGCGGGAGACCTCCACACCCGGCAGGTGCGGCTCGGCCGGATGGGCGACCCATCCGGCGTCGCGCATCCGGCCGTGCTCGTCGTTGAACGTCGCCCCGGCGATGACGGGCGTGTCCGCCGTCACCCGGATCTCCACCCGGCTCCCGGGCAGGGGGTGGTTCTGCCCCCGCACCAGCTCCGCCGCCATCCTCGCGCCTCTCCCCCAGTGGCTCGTCACACCCGCGACAGGACCGGACCCGCGCTCACAGCTTCGGCAGGATCGCCGGCATCAGGTCCTGGAACGTGCGGCCGTTGGCCGGGTCGCCGAGGGCGGTCATCTGCCAGCCGTCGCCCTGGCGGTGCACCTTCGCCATGATCTGCGCGGTGTACTGGCCACCGCCGGTGAGGGTGTAGCGGGCCATCTCCTGGCCGGTGGTCTCGTCGATGAGGCGGCAGAACGCGTTCTCCACCTCGGCGAAGGTCTGCCCCGTGAAGGAGTTGACCGTGAAGACGATCTGGTCGATGTGGACCGGAACGCGCTGGAGGTCGACCATGATCGCCTCGTCGTCGCCCCCCTGGCCCGCGCCGCCCACCAGGTTGTCACCGGTGTGCTTGACCGAGCCGTCGTCGCTGACCAGGTGACGGAAGAAGACGACGTCGACGGGCTGCTTGTCGGCGAACAGCACCGCCGAGGCGTCGAGGTCGATCTCCTTGGTGCGCTTGCCGAACAGCCCGCGGCGCTGCGCGGCCTGCCAGCCCAGGCCCATGCGCACCGCGGTGAGCGTGCCCCCGTCGCTCTTCTGCAGGCTGATCGCCTGGCCCTTGGACAAGTTGACCGTCACGTGCGTCCCCTCTCTGACCTGTTGAACAGGGGCCGCCGAACGAGCGACGGCCACCCGGCACAGCACCCTACGCAAGAGCACTGACAGGCCGGGGCGCCGCCCGCTTCTTGTGTCGGTCTTGCAACACTCGGCGAACGCCCCGCAGGCCGTCGGAAAAGCAGGGGACGCAGGCGCTACTTGAGCCCCACTTCCTTCATCTGGCGGAGCTCCTTCTTCAGCTCGCCGACCTCGTCACGCAGCCGCGCCGCCACCTCGAACTGGAGCTCGGCCGCGGCGGACCGCATCCGCTCGGTCAGCTCCTCGATGGTCTCCGCCAGTTCGGCGGCGGGGCGGTCGGTCAGCTCGGCCTCCTTGGCCCGCTTGCTCTTGGCCGGAGTGGGCGCCTTGCTCTTCGCGGCCTTACCGCCCTTGCCCGTCTCGTCCCGCTGGCGGTAGCCGGTCTCCAGCAGCGCCTCGGTGTCGATCTCCTCGCGGGCGATGTCCGCGACGATGTCACCGATCTTCTTGCGGAGCGGCTCGGGGTCGATGCCGTGCTCCTCGTTGTAGGCGATCTGCTTCTCACGGCGCCGGTTGGTCTCGTCGATGGCGCGCCGCATACCGGGCGTGACCTGGTCCGCGTACATGTGGACCTGGCCGGAGACGTTGCGCGCCGCGCGGCCGATCGTCTGGATGAGGGACGTGCCCGAACGCAGGAAGCCTTCCTTGTCCGCATCGAGGATGGCCACCAGGGAGACCTCGGGCAGGTCGAGGCCCTCACGCAGCAGGTTGATGCCCACCAGGACGTCGAACTCTCCGGACCGCAGCTCCCGCAGCAGTTCGATGCGGCGCAACGTGTCCACGTCGCTGTGCAGATAGCGGACCTGGATGCCGAGCTCCAGGAAGTAGTCCGTCAGATCCTCGGCCATCTTCTTGGTGAGAGTGGTGACCAGCACCCGCTCGTCGCGCTCCTCGCGCTCCCGGATCTCGTGCACCAGATCGTCGATCTGCCCCTCGGTCGGCTTCACCACGACCTCGGGATCGATCAGGCCCGTCGGACGGATGACCTGTTCCACATAGCCGTCCGAGCGGGCCAGCTCGTAGGGGCCCGGGGTCGCCGACAGATACACCGTCTGGTCGATGCGCCCCAGAAACTCCTCCCACTTCAGCGGGCGGTTGTCCAGCGCGGAGGGCAGCCGGAAACCGTGGTCGATCAGGGTGCGCTTACGCGCCGCGTCGCCCTCGTACATGGCGCCGATCTGCGGGACCGTCTGGTGCGACTCGTCGATGACCAGCAGGAAGTCGTCGGGGAAGTAGTCCAGCAGGGTGTGCGGGGCCGAGCCGGGGTCGCGGCCGTCGATGTGCCGCGAGTAGTTCTCGATCCCCGAACAGGTGCCGATCTGGCGCATCATCTCGATGTCGTACGTCGTGCGCATCCGCAGCCGCTGCGCCTCCAGCAGCTTGCCCTGCTTCTCCATCGACGTCAGCGTCTCGGCCAGCTCCGCCTCGATGGCCGTGATGGCGCGCTCCATACGCTCCGGGCCCGCCACGTAGTGCGAGGCGGGGAAGACGTACAGCTCCTGATCGTCCGAGATCACCTCGCCGGTGATCGGGTGGAGCGTGGAGAGTGCCTCGATCTCGTCACCGAACATCTCGATGCGGACGGCCAGCTCCTCGTAGACCGGGAAGATCTCGATCGTGTCGCCCCTCACCCGGAAGGTGCCGCGGGTGAAGGACACGTCGTTGCGCGCGTACTGGACGTCCACGAAGCGGCGCAGCAGCTCGTCCCGGTCGCACTCTTCCCCGACCTTCAGCTTCACCATGCGGTCCACGTACTCCTGCGGGGTGCCCAGGCCGTAGATGCAGGAGACGGAGGCGACCACGACGACGTCACGGCGGGTGAGCAGCGAGTTCGTGGCACTGTGGCGCAGACGTTCGACCTCCTCGTTGATCGAGGAGTCCTTCTCGATGTAGGTGTCCGTCTGCGGGACGTAGGCCTCCGGCTGGTAGTAGTCGTAATACGAGACGAAGTACTCGACCGCGTTGTTCGGCAGCAGCTCGCGGAACTCGTTGGCGAGCTGCGCCGCCAGGGTCTTGTTCGGCGCCATCACCAGGGTCGGACGCTGGAGCTTCTCGATCATCCACGCGGTGGTGGCCGACTTGCCCGTACCCGTCGCACCCAGCAGGACCACGTCCTTCTCACCGCCGGTGACACGCTGTGCGAGCTCCGCGATGGCGGTCGGCTGGTCGCCGCTGGGCTGATAAGGGCTGACGACCTCGAAGGGCGCCACCTTGCGTTCGATCTCGGTGTTGGGCCGCATGTTCACCACCGTACGACTCGGCACTGACACCCGGCCCCGGGCTCGCAAACTACCCCCCACTGGCAGATAGCTGCCAATTTCTTTCGCCGCAGGTCACAGGCTTGCGCACCGCTCGTTCAGCTCTACGCCACTTTGTCCCCGCTTGTTTGTATTGCGCATCGGGAACTGTTTCCGCAGTCCGTGCAGGCACAAGCGAGGAGTCCCGCATGTCGATACGCCCGCTGACCGCTGCCGCCACAGGCGCGCTGCTGGGTATGAGCGCGCTCTTCCTCACCGCCGCTCCGGCCGCCACGGCCACCGAGCGGTCGGCAAGACAGACGCCGGAGCCTGTCGTAGACTCCGCCGCCTCGCCGCAGTCCGATGCTCCCTCGCCGGCGGCGGAGAGCAGGAAACCCCACCACTCGCCGCTGACGGTGGCGCACAGGGGAGCATCCGGTTACGCGCCGGAGAACACCCTGGCCGCCGTCGACAAGGCGCATGAGATGGGCATCGACTGGGTCGAGAACGACGTGCAGCGCACCAAGGACGGAAAGCTGGTCGTCATCCACGACACCACGCTCTCCCGCACCACAGACGTCGAGGACCGCTTCCCGGACCGCAGCCCCTGGAACGTCACCGACTTCACCCTCAAGGAGATCAAGACGCTCGACGCGGGCAGCTGGTTCGGCAGCGAGTTCAAAGGCGAGCGCATCCCGACCCTGGCGGAGTACCTGGACCGCATCACCCGCAACGGACAGGACCTCCTCCTGGAGCTGAAGTCGCCCGAGCTCTACCCCGACATCGAGCGGCAGACCCTCGGCGAGCTGCGGACCGAGGGGTGGCTGGACCGGCAGCACACCAAGAGGAAGCTCATCATCCAGAGCTTCGACAAGAACGCGATCGCCAAGGTGCACCAGCAGAACCCGGCGGTGAAGACGGGCTTCCTGGGCACGCCCAAGACGAGCGAGCTGAAGGACTACGCGAAGTTCGCCGACCAGATCAACCCCACCTCGGCGGACGCCACCAAGAAGTACGTGGACGCCGTCCACGCGCTCAAGGGTCCGCACCACAAGCGGCTGGAGGTCTTCACCTGGACCGTGAACGACGCCGAGACCGCCCGCAAGGTCGCGGACGCCGGGGTGGACGGCATCATCTCCAACAAGCCCGACGTGGTCAGCGACGCCGTGGCGAAGGCCGCCACCCCCGCGAGCTGAGCACCTGCCGTCGGGGGAGACGCCCGCCCGGCCGGCGTCGGCCGGGCCGCCCTGCCCGGCCGGCACCGGGCCCGCCCAGGGGTCGCGTGGGGGGGGCGCGCGGGAGTCGCGCGGGGGTCGGCCGAGTCCCCGGCGGCGGGCGTCCGGCGTCCGGCGTCCGGCGTCCGGCGTCCGGCGTCCGGCGTCCGAGAGCACGGTGGCCGAAAGCACGGTGGCCGCGGGCACGGGGCGCGGGAACGGCGGCCGTGGGCCGCGAGAGGCCTGTCAGTAAGGATTGTCAGTGGGCGGCTCTAGGGTGCCTGTATGACTGACACCACGGTGGAGCCGCCCGGCGGCCCGTCGGACGGGAAAGCGGGGCGGGACGTGCCCGGCGCGGCGGCGCCCGGGGCTCCGGCCGCCGCTGCCTCGGCCCGGGCCGTACGGGAGACCCCCATCGGGCCGCTGCTGCTCGCGACCACCGACAAGGGCCTGGTCAACGTGGTTTTCCATGCGCGAGGCCGCACGCTGGAGAAGGCCCTGGCCCGGCTGTCGGGACGGCTGGGCACCGCAGGGCCCTCCTCTGCGGCCGATGCCCACCTCTCCGCCGCCGTCACCGAACTCGACCGCTACTTCGACGGGGCCACCGGTCCCTTCACCGTTGCGCTGGACTGGTCGTTGACCGGCGGTTTCCACGAGCGGGTTCTGCGGGAGCTCGCGGCGGGCGTGCCGTACGGAACCACCGTGGGCTACCAGGACCTCGCGATACGGGTCGGCGACGCGGGTGCCGCCCGTGCGGTCGGCCTGGCCATGGGCGCCAACCCGCTGCCGATCGTGGTGCCCTGCCACCGGGTGCTGGAGAGTTCCGGTGCCATCGGCGGTTTCGGGGGCGGTCTGGAGACCAAACGCAGCCTCCTGGCGCTGGAAGGCCTCCTTCCTCAGCCGCTGTTCTGAGCCGCGGCGTCAGCGCCGGTGTTTCTGGGTCGCGGCGTCAGAGCGCTCTACGTTGCCCCGGCGCGGTGACCGCACATGCCCCCGACGTACTCACGTTCGAGATGCGGCCGTAAGTCCGTGGTGGGGAGGGCGGGAGCGCTGCGAGACTGCGCCGTGTGACGGACATACGCGAAACGGCCGACGGTGCTGGCGAGGCGGAGAGACCAGCGAGAGGCGCCGGGGAGACCGGTCGGACGGAGGCCGGTCACGCGGAGGCCGATCTGCTCGGGGGCGGCGGGCTGGAAGCCGTGCGGCGGCGGGTGCACACGGCGCTGGTCGTCAGTCAGATCCTCGGAGGGCTCGGGAACGCCACCGCCGCCGCTCTGGCGGCGGTGCTGGCGGAGCAGATCGGTGGCTCAGAGGCCGTCGCGGGGCTGGCGTCCACCTCGTCGGTCATCGGAGCGGCACTGCTGTCGCTGCCTTTCGCCGCGCTGATGGCCCGGCGCGGCCGGCGCGCCGGACTCGCGACGGCGTACGCGGTGGCCGCTGCGGGCGGGGTGACGGTGCTGGTCGCAGCCACCCTGCGTAACTTCCCTCTACTGCTGGTGGGCATGGCGGCGTTCGGAGCGAGCAACGCGGCGAACCTGCAGGCGCGCTTCGCGGCAGCCGATCTGGCCCAGCCTCGGCACCGTGCGCGCGCCATCTCCACGGTGGTCTGGGCCACCACCGTCGGCGCCGTCCTGGGACCGAACATCGCGGCGCCTGCCGGGGCGAGCGTCGCCGCGCTCGGACTGCCGCAGGCGGCCGGACCGTTTCTGTGGGCCACCGGAGCGTTCCTGGTGGCCGGAGGGGTGCTGCACCTGATGCTGCGTCCCGATCCGCTGCTGACGGCTCGCACACTGGCACGGGCCCAGGAGGAGCACGGCGAGGGGACCGCAGGCAGCTGGGACGGACGGTCCTTGCGAGCCGGGCTGGCCGCGGTGCGGGGCTCGTCCCGGGCCCGCGTGGCTCTGGTGGCGATCGCGGGTTCCCACACCGTGATGGTCTCCGTGATGGTGATGACCCCCGTCGACCTCGGTGGGCACGGCGCCGGAGTCGAACTGATCGGGCTGGTCATCAGCGGGCACATCGCCGGGATGTACGCCTTCTCACCCGTGATGGGCTGGCTCGCGGACCGCGTCGGCCGCCTCAGCGTCGTGCTCGCGGGGGTGGCGCTGCTGGCCTGCGCGACGGCGCTGGCCGGGACGGCGGGCGGCAACCACGCGCAGTCCGCCGTGGGACTCTTCGTGCTGGGCCTGGGCTGGTCGGCAGGACTGGTGTCGGGCTCGGCGCTGCTGACCGACGCGGTACCGCAACACGCCCGTGCAGCCGTTCAGGGGTTCTCGGACACGGTCATGAACGCGGCGGCCGGCGTCGGCGGTGCCCTCTCCGGGCTGGTCGTCGCGCAGGCGGGTTACGGATGGCTGAACGCCATGGCCGCCGCCCTGCTCGTGCCCGTCGCGGCGCTCGCCCTCGCGGCGGTGCTGCGCCGACGTCCGCGAGGCTGAGCGTCACGTCCGTCCGCGAGGCTGAGCGTCACGCCCGTCCGCGAGGCTGAGCGCCACGCCCACAGGGGCCCGAGCGCCACTGCGGCGGTGGCCCGCGAGAGTGCCGTCAGCAGGGATGACCCGGGAGAGAGCCGTCAGCGGGGGTGGGCCAGGAGAGAGCCGTCAGCGGGGGTGGACTTCGAAGGCGACCGCGCGCTGTCCGCCGTTGCGCTGGGCGTACCGGTCCAGACCGCCGTAGACGATCGAGCGCGCGTACGCCTCGGGATCCTCGTCGGTGAGCGCCTCGATGTAGGCGCGGTGCTCCAGCAGGGAGGCGAGGCCCTTGCGGGCGGCCTCCTCCCCCACCGCGGCGGCGTGGGTCACGGTCGGCGTGGCGGCGACGGCCACCCACCGCACACCGGGCCACGGCAGGACACCGTCCTGCTCCAACTGGTCGGTGAAGATCCACCGGTTGCCCGCGTCGCCCACCGCGTCGAGGACGGCGCGGCCCAGGGCGCGGTGATCCGGCGTGTTCCACGGACTGCCGGGGCCGTCGCCCCAGGTGTCGTAGTGGTTGAGCGTGAGGACGAGTTCGGGCCGGTGCCTGCGGATCGCCCCGGCGATGTCGCGGCGCAGCGCCGGCCCTTCCTCCAGCACACCGTCCCGGTGGCCGAGGAACTCCACGTCCGTGACGCCGACGACGGCCGCACTCGCGCGCTGCTCCGCCTCACGGATGCGGGCCGCCTCGGCCGGCTCCAGGGTGTCGATCCCCGCCTCGCCCCTCGTGGCCAGGACATAGGTGACCTCCTTGCCGCCTGCCGTCCACTCGGCGACGGCCGACGCCACCCCGTACTCCAGATCGTCCGGGTGCGCGACGACAGCGAGCGCCCGCGACCAGTCCTCAGGCATCGCGGCGAGCCCGGGGGCGGCCCCGTGTTCCTCCGCGGTCTGTGCTGTGGCCGTCATCAGTTCCACCTTCCGTCACCGCGCCCCCGTTGGCGCCGGTCACCAGGGCAACGCCCCAGCGCGAGCACGCTGTTCCCCGCCACGGCGGTTTCGGCCGTTCGGCCGAGCCGTGTCCGCCGTCCGACGGTGGACCGGGCCGGGGGCTCCCGACCCCGGCCCGGAGAGGGCCCGCGACTTCCGGCGGGGGGCCGGGTCCGGGGCTTCCGACGGAGGCCCCGGACCCGGAGGTTCCGACGGAGGCCGGTTTCTCGTGAGTCGGCGGGCGGCCCGGGGCCAGCCCTGCGCGGCTCGGTCGCGGCGGCGCTGCCGCGCCGCGGTTCCGCTCCGGCTCAGCGCCAGCCGTACACCTGCTGGAGGCGGTGCACCACCGTGTTGAAGCGGGCACGATCCAGGGCGCAGGCCTCGCGCCGCATGCCGTCCGCATGGACGCGCAGCACCCGGTCGAGTCCTACCCACGACTCGCGGCCCTCGCGGTCCCACGGGCCCGAACCGAGCGGCACCCATTCGTGGTCGCCGTTGTGCTGCCTGGAGCTGAGCTGGACCGCCAGAACCGGTCCCGTGGCGCCGCGTCCTTCCCTGGCGACGATGAGGACCGGCCGGTCCTTGCCCCGGCCGTCGGCTTCCTCGTACGGCACCCAGGTCCACACGATCTCGCCCGGGTCGGGGTCACCGTCCGGATCCGGCGCGTACGTCATGCGCACGGGTCCGACCGACCGGGGGTCCACTTCGGTCGTCACGGTGGCAGGGGACGCTGCCGGCCCTTCACCCATAAGGGTTGCTGCGGGGGTCGATGGGGGCGCCGCCCTGCTGCTGGCCCGGGTTTCCGTAGTAGGGGCCGGGCTGCGGGGCCTGCTGCGGCGGAGCGGCCGGGGCGCCCGGGTTCTGCGGTGCGTCGTAGTAGGGGCCGGGCTGCTGGGGCGCCTGGGGCTGCTGGTAGCCGCCGGGTGCCTGCTGGGGCTCGGCGTACTGCTGCCCGGGCGGCGGGGCCTGCGGGGCCGCCTGCTGCGGCTGGGGCGGCGCGTACCCCTGCTGGGGCTGGGCGTAACCCTGCGGGGGCTGGGCGAATCCCTGCTGGGGCTGGGCGTAACCCTGGGCTCCCGCCGCGCCGTTGACGATGGCGAGTAGCTGCTCCAGCTCGTTGCGCCACATGCGGTGGACGTTGATCCGCACCTGCTTGGCCTCACCCGGCAGCGCCATGTAGTAGAAGCTCCACAGCGGGTTGAGCTGGATCTCGCCGAAAAGGGTGCGGGCCTGCTCGCGCGGGATCGCGTGCACGATCTCCTTCGGCCGCTGCGAGAAGCGGGACATCCGGTGGAAGAGCAACGCCTGCTCGGTGACCGTGATGAAGTAGTACTTGATCAGGAACTGGCCGATCAGGCCCAGGAACCCGACGCTGAGCCACGGGGTCGGGCCGGCGACGGTCCCGACCGAGACCAGCGGCTGGTCTCCCGGCGCCTGTTGGGCGATGGCCTCGGCCACCTGCTTCTTCATCGTCGCCTTGCGAAAGGCCATCGGACCACTCCTCGCTCGATTCGCCGTGGTGTGGACGGCGCAGTTTTTGTTCGGCGCAGAGTACTCGGCGAATCTGACAACTCCCCCGCCCGGGGCCACCGCAGGCCAGTACAGGGAACGGGCACGGCCCGCTTCCGGGGCGGACAGGGGCCCCGGAGCGGTCACGGTCCCGCGCGATACCACGCACGGGACCGCCGTAAAAGCCCATCTGTCCGGCGGAGTTGAGGCGGCGTGTCGGCCTCCGGTGCCCCTCATGCCCCTCGTCGGGCCGCTCGCGTGGTGACAGTCGTCACAGTCGGCTCTCACTCCGACCACGCGGGACGGTGGCCGCTTCCCCTACCGCCCCTCACATCTCACATCCAAATACGCGTCCGACTAGCGGTCGTGGCTCGGAACCAAGGTGGCGAGTGCCGTACTGGCGTGGCGCAGTTCCTCGGGCACGGACTCCGCCGAGCCGGCGCCGCGGCTGCGGTACGGCTTCGTGTGCATGCCCATGGGGACTCGCAGTGTTCTGTGCAGCCCGACCGCACGGATCAGATCGCACAGGAACAGCCCGTGCGCGTCGACCGGGCACTGCCCCGCCCCGATCGCCCGGAGGTGCATGACCAGCGGGTCGTGGGCCGCCTGGTCGGGAGCACAGCGCTTCCGCGCGAGGACGCCGGACCGTTGGTGGAGAAGGCCACGCTCCATGAGTGCCGCCCTGTGCAGCGGAAACGCTTCACTGCGCTTCCGGAGCCACCGCCGGATGCTGATGCGCCCCCCGTCGGAAACGGGGAAGTGGCCGAGCTCGGCCAGTACCTCGTCGGCCCACGGCAGGCCGGTGGCGGTGGTGTCGAGCAGTTCGATCCCGGCGCGGTGCGTCACGTCGACTCGGACGCCGAGCACGGTGGTTCTCCAGGGCCGAGGGAGGATCTTGCGCCGCAGGGTGAGTTCGCCGAGTTCGGCCGCCGCACAGCCGATGGCCGCCCGGGTGGAGCCGTGCACCTTTCCCGAAGGGAGGTGGGACAGCAGGACGAACTCCTCGGGCAGGGACAGGGGGTGGGGCAGGAAGCCGGGCATGTTCCTCCCTGGTCTACGGTCGCCCGTCCACCCTAGGTTTTGCCGCCCGCTCGGCTGCCTTGGGCCACGCATCGTCTCGAAGTGTCCCGGGTCCGCGTGGGACACCCCTGCCGGATGGCCGAAGCGGCTGACGGAACCGAGGACAGAACCGGGTGGCGGAAGGGAGCGGAACCGGGTCGCGGAAGGTGGCAGCACCGGGTCGCGGAAGGTGGCAGAACCGGGTGACGGAACAGCCGATTCTTGGCCAGGCAGCCGTGCTCCTCGCTTCCGCTGCCGATACGGAAGAGGACTCCGGTGACAACTCCCGGCCGCGCGTTGTCAGTCCGCTTCGTGCGAGGCGGAGCTGGACCGGGAGCGGGCGCGCAGGTGGACGCGTTCGCCCTGCCTGCCGAAAAGGCTGAGGAACTCGACCGGTTGGGGACCGGCAGCGTCGAACCAGTGCGGCACACGGGTGTCGAACTCGGCCGCCTCTCCCGCCGAGAGCACCAGATCGTGTTCACCCAGGACGAGACGGAGCCGGCCGTTGAGGATGTAGAGCCACTCGTAGCCCTCGTGGGTCTGCGGATCGGGCTGTTTCGGCGCTTCGGCGGCGGGGAGCACCAGCTTGTAGGCCTGGATGCCGCCTGCCTTGCGGGTGAGCGGCAGCATGGTCATGCCGTGGGCCGTGACCGGGCGCAGGTTGACACGCGGATCGCCGGTGGGAGGGGCGTCGACGAGTTCGTCGAGGGAGACGCCGTGAGCCCGCGCCAGCGGGAGCAGCAGCTCGAGGGTGGGGCGGCGGGACCCGGACTCCAGCCGGGAGAGAGTGCTCACCGAGATGCCGGTCGTCGCCGACAGCTCGGCCAGCGTGGTCTCGCGCTGCTTGCGCAGTGCACGAATCCTGGGCCCCACCGCGTCGAGTGCCTGATCGAGATCGTCGTCCATGGACACAGATTGCCACAACAGCAAGCACGTTTGCCAGTACGCCGGTCATGCGTGCACGGTTTCCGTGGAGGTGGTCACCGATGACCGAAGGACTGAACCAGAAGCTGAACGCGGTGTCCGGCGAGCTGCACGCGCCGACCGACCCACTGGCCGTCCCGCTGGCCGATCCGCTGGCCGACAGCTACGACGTCGTGGTGGTCGGCGGCGGTGCCGCAGGACTCAACGGAGCACTCATGCTGGCCCGGGCCCGCCGCTCGGTGGCCGTGATCGACGCCGGACAGCCACGCAACGCCCCTGCCGACGCCGTGCACGGGCTCATGGCCAGAGAGGGGATGAGCCCCGCCGAACTGCTCGAACGAGGCCGCAGAGAAGTACGCCACTACGGCGGGCACGTGGTCCGAGGCGAGGTGAGCGCGGCCCCCCGCACCCGGAACGGCTTCGAGGTGACGCTGAGCGACGGCCGCACCGTCCGCGCCCGTCGGCTGCTGCTGGCCACCGGCCTGGTGGACGAGCTGCCGCAGGTGCCCGGACTGCGCGAGCGCTGGGGCCGGGACGTGGTGCACTGCCCGTACTGCCACGGCTGGGAAGTCCGCGACCGGGCCATCGGGGTGCTGGCCAGCGGGCCGATGGCGATGCACCAGGCGCTGCTGTTCCGCCAGTGGAGCGCGGATGTGACACTGTTCTCGCACACCATGCCGCCGCCCACCGAGGAGCAGTCCGAACAGCTCGCCGCCCGCGGTATCCGCGTGGTGGAAGGAGAGGTTGCGGGCCTGCGGATCACCGAGGACCGGCTGTCGGGGGTCAGGCTGGGCGACGGCACGGTGATCGACCGCGACACCGTCGCGGTCGCCTCGCGGCTGGTGGCCAGAGCCGGCTTCCTCGCCGCTTTTGGCCTGCGCACCGCCGAGCACCCCTTGGGCGAGTACGTACCCGGCGACGCGACAGGACGCACCGAGGTGCCAGGCCTGTGGGCCGCGGGCAATCTCACCGATCCGGCCGCCCAGGTCGGTGCCGCCGCGGCATCGGGCGCCATGGCGGCGGCTCAGATCAACGCCGACCTCGTCAACGAGGAGACGGAGCAGGCCGTCGCAGCCGCACGCGCCCACGCCGACGCGGTGGACCCGACAGGCTCGCAGGGCCCGCAGGGCCCGGCAGACGCGGCATAGGAGAAGCCGAGGGAGCTGAGAGTGAGGACGCTGCAAGTGAGGACTCTGAGAGTGCTCAGGGTGCTGACGCCCTGACCGGGACTGATGCCCTGCCCGGAGACTGCGGTCAGGCGGGGAGACGTCAGTGCTCCCGCAGCCCGGTCAGTGCCCGCACGGGATCGAGGGCGGCCGAGCCCTCGGGCCACCACTCCGCCTCCGCCAGGCCGTCCTGAGCATCCGCTTCGGCTCTCCCGCCCGCCGCCGGCGCGTCGACGGGATCCGCGCGGTACGGATACCAGCGGCCGTCCTTGCCGTACCGCAGCTGGACAGGGCGGGAGGTGTGGGTGAGGCGGTTGCGGTGGATGGTCATGGTGATGCCCAGGGCGGCGAGGGCGCTGCGGCCCCGGTCGAAGGCGCCCGCAGGCGGGTCCCAGACGGTGTCCATCACCTCAAGCCCCGCCTGCCCGCCCTGCCGCCAGGCTGCCGCGGCACGGGCCAGCTCCAGCACCTCGCGCCCCGCCGACCGGGCAAGCGCTGCGAACAGCGGCGAGAGGGTACGGCGGCCGGTGAGCCGCGGATGGGTGGCGGCGAGCCGGATGGTGTCGTGCCACAGCGACAGCTCCGGCAACGGGTCGGGCCCCGGCTGCTCACCGGCGGCCTCCTCCTCGACCGCGCTGAGGGCCTGCCGGGCGCGGGTCGCCGCATCCGCGGCCAGGAACGCGAGGGCGTCCGCGTGGGGCGCACCCGCCAACTCCGGATACACCGCCTGGTGCACGTCCGCCTCCTCCGGCGGCGGCAGAGGGGCCGGCAAGGGAGGCCGCACGGTCGTCGCGAACACTTCCCTGGCGAGCATGGTGCCCGCGGCGCCGGAACCCCCCGGGGCATCGGTGACCACGGGAGCGTCGGTGACCGCGGGAGCGTCGGTGATGCCGGGAGCGCCGGTGACACCGGGAGCCTCGGTGGTCGCTGCGGTGACGATGAGGTCGACCTCCCCGCCGTGAGGCGGTCGGGCGGGCGCCGACAGACCGGCGGGGCCTGTCGCACTGCCGCACGCCTCATCCGCTGCCGCCGTCGCGGTCCGGGCGGGGGCGGGTACCCGGCAGGAAGGCGGTTCGGTCGTCCGCGAGCCGGCGACGGGAGTGCTGCCCTCAGCGGTGTCCGACCCCGAGACGCCCCCCTCCGGAGTGGAGACCTCCCCTTGCGGAGTGGAGACGCCCCACTCGGGAACGGAGACGCCGCCCCCGGGAGTGTGCGCCCCGGCGGAGCCCACCTCGGCGGAGCCCGGCGCGGAGGTCGCACCTCCGCAGCGACCGATGTCGCGCCCGGCGCCACCGTCCGCCACCTGCCCCGCTCCCGGCTCGGGCACCGGCCGCCCCGGTACCGGCACCGGCCGCCCCGGCTCGCCGCTCAGCCGCCCCGGATCGGTCATCGGGCCGGGGCCGCCCGTCGGAGCCAGATCGTCCGCAGGCCCCGGATCGGCCACCGAACCCGGGCCAGGCCCCGGGGGACGGCCCAACCGGGCGGTGGCCTCCCGCGCGGTGGCCCTCTTGAGGAGTTCCGCCCTCACGGCCTCCGCGCTGCGCCCGCGCAGCCGGAACAGCAGCCCCGGGTCGCCGTCCAGGAGGCGGGCCGTCTCGTAACCGAGAGCGGCGGCGTGTTTGCAGGGGGCGCCCTGGTCAGGGCAGCTACAGGCCGGCGTCAGGTCGCCCGGCGCGGGCAGGAGCCGGGCGCCGGCGGAGGCGGCCTCGGCGAGGGCCTGCGACGGTATCGCGCCGTCCAGCACCGCGGCCACGTGCGCCGGCCGGGCCGCGAGCGTCTTCAGAAAGGTGTGCCACTCCCGCTCCGACAGCGCGGGCAGGCGCCATTGGGCGCGGTAGGGGCGCGGACGGCTACCGCTGACATATGCGGAGACCCGGCCGGGCCCCACCCGCACCGTGAACACTCCGCCTTCGTGGGCGTAGGCGCGCCCCCGCGCCAGCCGCGCCGTATCGCGTGCGCCGTCGCCCGCCGTGGCCTGGACCGCCCGCACCCACGCGCTGCCCAGGGGGCCGTACTCGCCCGCGTCGTCCGGCAGCGGACGCGGCTTACCGTTCCGTTCTCCCCCGGCCGCCTCGTCCCCTTCCGCGAACCCGCTCACGAGCGCCTCCGCAGCGACACCAGGTCGGCGAGTTGTGCGTCCGTCAGCTCCGTCAGCGCCGCCTCGCCGCCGCTGAGGACGGCGTCGGCCAACTGCCGCTTGGCAGCCAGGAGCTGGGCGATGCGGTCCTCCACGGTGCCCGATGTCACCAGGCGGTGAACCTGCACGGGCTGGGTCTGGCCGATGCGGTAGGCGCGGTCGGTCGCCTGCTCCTCGACGGCGGGATTCCACCAGCGGTCGTAGTGGATGACGTGCCCTGCCCGCGTCAGGTTCAGGCCGGTGCCCGCCGCTTTGAGGGAGAGCAGGAAGACGGGCGCCTCGCCCGCCTGGAAGGCGTCCACCATCTCCTCCCGTCGGGCGACGGGCGTGCCCCCGTGCAGCAGCTGCGAACCGATGCCCCGCTGGGCCAGGTGCTTCTCCAACAGCCGTGCCATTTCCACGTACTGGGTGAACACCAGCACCGAATCGCCCTCGGCCAGGATCGTGGCCAGCAGCTCCTCCAGCAGGCCCAGCTTGCCCGAGCGGGCACGGCCGCTGCCGAGAAGACCCGACCGGCCTGGGGAACGCGCTGCGTCACGGTCGGTGGAGCGGCTCGCGGGACGACCGGCCGCGCTTCTTCCGGTGCCCTCCCGCAGGTACTGCGCCGGGTGGTTGCAGATCTGTTTGAGCGAGGTCAGCAGCTTCATCACCAGGCCGCGCCGCTCCATGCCCTCGGCCGCCTCGATACGGGCCATCGTCTCGCGCACCACCGCCTCGTACAGCGACGCCTGCTCGCGGGTCAGCTCGACCGTGTGGTCCGTCTCCGTCTTGGGCGGCAGCTCCGGGACGATGCCGGGGTCGGACTTCCGGCGGCGCAGCAGGAAAGGCCCCACGAGCCGGGCCAGGCGCGCCGTCGCCTCCGGGTCCTCGCCGCTCTCGACCGCCCGCGCGTGGCGGGCGCGGAACGTCTTGAGAGGGCCGAGCAGCCCCGGCGTCGTCCAGTCGAGCAGCGCCCACAGCTCGGAGAGGTTGTTCTCCACCGGTGTGCCGGTCAGGGCGACGCGTGCGGCGGCGGGAAGGGTGCGCAGGGCGCGGGCGGTCGCGGAGTACGCGTTCTTGACGTGCTGCGCCTCGTCCGCGACGACCAGGCCCCACCGCCGGCCGGCGAGGCGCTCAGCGCTGCCGCGCAGGGTGCCGTAGGTCGTCAGGACGAATCCGCCCTCCGTGGTGTCGAGCCCGTCGAGGGTGCGGCCAGGCCCGTGGTAGCGCCTGACGGGCACGTCCGGCGCGAACCTGGCCAGTTCCCGCTGCCAGTTGCCCAGCAGCGACGCCGGGCAGACGACCAGCGTCGGTGCCGCTTCGCCGCGCTCCGCACGGCGCAGGTGCAGCGCGATGAGGGTGACGGTCTTGCCCAGCCCCATGTCGTCGGCCAGGCAGCCGCCCAACCCCAGCGACGCCATCAGTTCCAGCCAGGCGAGGCCCTGGAGCTGGTAGCCGCGCAGCTCGGCGTTCAGCCGGGCGGGAGCGGTCACGCTCGGACCGATGCCCTCTTCCGGCGGGCCGGCCGCACCGCGCGCCGCCTCGGCGAGGCGGTCGCGCAGAGCAGCCAACGCGCCCTCGGGGACCGCCGTGACCTGCTCGCCGTCGACCTCGGCCTCCCCCGAGAGGGCAGCCGCGAGCGCGTCCCCGGGCGAGAGCAGTCCGAGATGCCGCTTACGTGCCTTGCGGACCAGCTCCGGATCCACCATCACCCACTGGTCCCGCAGCCGCACCAGGGGACGGTGGGCCTCCGCCAGTTCGTCCATCTCACCGTCGGTGAGCGGCTCGCCTCCGAGGGCGATCTGCCAGCGGAACTCCAGAAGTTGCTCTTCCTTGAAGAAGCCGAAACCATCCGCCGACGAGCCGGGGGCCTGCGGGCCGGGACGGACGACCGCCGTCGCGCTGAGCAGCTCACGCACCAGCGTGCGCGGCCAGTGCACGGCCACGTCCGCCGCGGCCAGATCGCGGGACGCGCGGCCCAGCAGATCGTTCAGTTCCGCTTCCGTCAACGGCAACACGTCAGGTGCCGGCCGCTCCAACAGCCTCTCCAGCGGCGGCCAGACGCGCGCCGCACGCCGGATGGCAAGCACCGTGTCCACGCGGGCGCGAGGGCCCAGATACTCCGCCTCGCCGCGCCACAGCGCGCCCACGTCCGCGACCAGCAGGGCGTCCGCGATGCTCGCGGCCTGCACGACGGCGGCGGCGACGTAAGGGTCAGCGGGGGCGACCCGAGCGGACCGGTCCCCCGCGGAGGCCCGGCCGTCGGAGAACCCGCCGTCCGGGGTGCCGCCGCGGACAGAGGCCACAGCGGTGCCCGTGCCGATGCCGCTGCCGCTGCCGCTGCCGGCCACCGCTTCGACTTCGGCTTCGGCTTCCGCTTCGGCTTCCGCTGGAGCGGGAAGCTCGTCCGGGCCGCCGTCGAAGATGCGGTCGGCCGACAGGTCGAGACGCAGGGAGATGCGGATTCCGGCCTCGGTGCCGGACGCCACCTCGGCCGCCCACTGGCGCAGCCGCGGATAACGCTCCGCGAGCCGCTGCGGCTCCCTCGCGGCGAAGGCGGGCCCCGCGGCGGCGGGCCCCGCGGGCGTACGGGGCAGCACGTCGGCGACCGCGTCGAGGAAGGCACGCACCAGTCCTTCCGGCTCCGGCACCCGCAGCGGCCCGGGCGCCGCCGGACCGGACGTGAGCGGATCCGGTGGCGCGTCCGCCACCGGATGGGACATGAGCAGCCCTCGCGGCGCGTCCGCCGTGCGCGCGTCGCTCGCCAGAGCGCCCCGCCCCGCGCGGTCGTCCGGCGGCCCGGTGCGGTCAACAGACGGCCCCGCGCGGTCGTCCGGCGGCCCCGCGCGGTCGTCCGGCGCCACAGGTACCGCGTGCGCCTCCGGGGGCATCGCGGCGGCCACGGCGCGCAGATGCGTCACATCCTCCTCGTCCAGCGGGCCCGCCCGCCACACATCCGTGCCGCCCTCCCCCACGCCCGGCACCAGACGGCCCCGGGCCACCAACCGCATGCCCTGCAACGCGGCGGCGCCCCAACAAGCGGCGGCCGGGTGCGCCCCACCGGCGGTGCGCGCCCTCATCAGGACGGGCAGCGCCTCTGCCACCCCCAGCCGGCGGGCCGCCACCACCTGCGGCCTGACCTCCTGCGCGTGAGGTCGCAGCACCGTCAGCTCTCCCGGCTCGCCCACCTGCGGCAGCTCGCCCCCGTCGACCGCCCAGAACGCCACGCGCCCTTGCCGCGGCACCTCCCCCGGCAGGAACACCGCAGCGCACCGCAGGAGGTCCGCACCGCTTCCCGACCCCATACGCGCCACCGCTTCCGCACTCACCACACACCGGCCTCAACTCGCGAACGAGTCTAGGAGCGCCCACTGACAAACCCTCCCGCGATCAAGGGGCACCCAGGTCAGAGCAGTGCGGCGCCCACCGCCGCGCCGGTGGGGGTAGCGTTGCGTTCCGTGCGAGTGGTGACCATGAACGTGCTGGCGCCCGAGTACGCCGACGGCACCGGCCGAAGGGCTGTGCTGGCCCGCGAGCTGACCAGGCTGGCCCCGGACGTGCTGGCGCTCCAAGAGGTCACCCGTGCCGACGTGGCCGCGCTCGCCGGGGACGGGTGGCATGTCGTGCCTCATCCCCGGTACGGCTCGGACGGGGTCGGGGCGGTGCTGGCCGCGCGCGCACCCTTCTCCGCCGTCACGACTGACCCGCTCAGTGTGTCGGACCGTACGGCGCGCACCGAGTGGTGCGGCGTCGTGGCCGCGCTGTTGCCGTTGCCGGAGCCGTTCGGTCCGCTGCTCGTCGGGCACCACAAGCCGAGCTGGCCTTACGGGTACGAGGCGGAACGCGAACAGCAGGCGCTGGTCACCGCCCGGCTGGTCGAGGAGATGGCCGACGCGCACTCCGCACGGCACACGCTGCTGCTGGGCGACTTCGACGCCACGCCCGACGCGGCGAGCGTCCGGTTCCTGCGGGGTTTCCAGTCGCTGGGCGGGACGAGTGTCTGCTACCAGGACGCGTGGGTGAGCGCGCACCCCGGCGGGGCGGCCGGGCCCACGTTCACGCCCGAGAACCCACTGGTCCGCCGTGGCGACATGCCGGAGGCGGCGGAGCGGCGCCTCGACTACATCCTGGTCGGCTGCGGGCCGCACGGTCCCACGCTGCACGTCTCCGGCTGCGAACGCGTCATGGTCGAACCGGTGGACGGGGTGCAGGTGAGCGACCATTACGGGCTCGTCGCCGATCTCGTTCCGCCGGACCATCCGCCCGGCGCCTGGGCGCGTTGACCGGCCCACCTAGGCGCCGGAGCGACGCGGAGTCCGACGAGGCCCGCGGGGGGGGGGCGGCGGCGCGACCGGGATGCCGAACGCGCCGCCGGAGGAGAAACGGGGCGAGACCTTGCCCGTCCACTCAGCCCAGGTTGATGCCGCCGTGGATGTCGCGTGCCTGGATCACGGGGCCGCTCACGTGCGCGGTTCCCGAGACGGTGTTGTGGACCTCGGAGCGCTCGGCGCGCAGGACGGGGGCGTGCCGTTCGGCCCACCCGCGCAGCAGTGCCGCGAACTCCTCGTCGGCGCGTGCCTGCTCGCCGAGCCAGCCGGTCAGTACGCGGACCTGTCCCTCGTCGGAGGGGTCGACCGCCGCAGGACCGTCCTCGTCAGGCACCCCGTCGGGACGGCGCCCGCCCACCCGCCGTACGAGGGAGAGCAGCGACTCCCATGCCGACTGCCCGGCCGCGCCCGCGGCACTGCCCGCGGCGACTGAGGCGGCGGTCGTGGCGAGACTGAGAGCGGCGTCAATGTCCATGCGTCATACGGTAGATGCCGCCGTCGGCACCGTGCCAGGCCGCCGCCGGTTGTACCGTTTTCCGCATGGACGGGGACGGGGGGCGCCGCCGGTCGCCTGCGGGGCTCGACACGGCCGCGTACGGCGGCATGAGCGCGTGTGAGATCGCCGCCGAAGTGTCGGGAGGGCGTCTGAGCGCGCGGGAGGTCACCGAGGCCGCGCTGGCGCGGATCGCCGAGGCCGACGGGGCGGTGCGTGCCTTCACCGAGACGTGGCCCGCGTGGGCCGCCGAACGCGCCGCCGAGGTCGACCGCGCCGTCCGTGCGGGGGCGCGGCTGCCGCTCGCCGGAGTCCCGCTGGCGGTGAAGAACACGCAGCGGGTGACGTCGCCACGGCTGGCCCGGCTGACGGCCGCGGGCTGTGTGCCCGTGGGTGCCACCGCCACGCCGGGCCCCGGCACCGACTGGCAGACCTGGGGCGCCACCGAGCGCGGTCCCACCTGTAACCCTCTCGACCTCCGGTGGTCTCCCGGCGGTTCCTCCGCGGGGTCGGCGGCGGCCGTGGCGGCCCGCATGGTGCCGCTCGCGACGGGGAGCGACGGTGCGGGGTCCATCCGTATCCCGGCCGCCTGGTGCGCCGTCATCGGGCTGAAGACGACGGGTGGGCTCGCGCCGGCACACGGCCGCACGGTGCGCAGCGCGCCTGGTCCGCTGGCCCGTACGGCCGGTGACGCCGCCGCCTACGTCGCGGCGCTCCAGGGCAGCGGCACCGGTGTCGGTGAGAGCGTCGGCAGCCGCATCGGCGAGAGCGTCGGTGAGGGCACCGGCTTGGGCCCGGTGCGGCATACGGTGCCCCCGCACCCGGTCCGTACCGCCTGGTCCGCGACGCTCGGATGCGCGGAAACCGAGGGCGAGGTGGCGGACACGGCGCGCGGGCTCCTGGAGGCGCTGACGAGCGCGCGGATCACCGCCCCGCGCCCCGCCGTCACCGTCGTGCTGCCCGACCCCGCCGACTGCTGGCGTCACCTGCGCGCGCGGGTGCCTCGACCGACGGGCACAGCGAGCACATCCGGCGCCGCGCCCGTCTCGAACCGCACGCGCGCGGGGCGCGCGAGGCCTTCCTCCCTCGCGCCCCCTCATACGGCCCTCACGGCCCTCACACCCCGGACGGACCGTGCGGCCCGGACGGACCGTGCGGCCCGGACGGACCATGCAGACGATGCGGGCCATGCCGACCACGCGGCCCGGGCAGACCACGCGGACCGCGTGTCGGGGGCGGCGGCGGCACGT
Source organism: Streptomyces sp. PU-14G (assembly GCF_041028275.1). NCBI lineage: Bacteria > Bacillati > Actinomycetota > Actinomycetes > Kitasatosporales > Streptomycetaceae > Streptomyces > Streptomyces sp. PU-14G. The sequence continues at coordinate 5,531 of NZ_JASKYT010000007.1, read as the reverse complement.
ACCGCGTCCGGTCTCGCCCGCGCCCTGGAGGAGGTCTTCGCGGAGGTGGACATGCTCGCCACGCCCACCACTCCCGGGCCGCCCCACGGGCACGACGGGCCGGGGGCGTCCCTCAGCGTCGCGCTCACCTGGGCCTTCAACGTCACGGGGCATCCCGCGCTGAGTCTTCCCGCCGGACGGACGGCGAGCGGCGCGCCCGTCGGACTGCAGTTGGTGGCACCGCACGGTCGGGAAGCCGACCTCCTCGCCGTGGCAGCCGCAGCCGAGAGGGAGGGGTTGGTGTGAGGGACGAGACGCGCTCCGCCCAGGCGGCACGTCCGCTGCTGATGCTCGATGTGGACGGGCCCCTCAACCCGTTCGCGGCGCGCTGGCCGCGCCGCCCGCGCGGCTACCGCACCCACCGGATGTCGCCGCCCAGCTACGTCGCGCGCAGGCAGGCGGCGGGCCGCAGCACAGAACCGCTGCGCGTGCGGCTGAACGCCGCGCACGGCGCCCGGCTGCTGGGACTCGGTTACGACCTCGTGTGGGCGACCACCTGGGCCGCCGAGGCCAACGACTACATAGCGCCCCTGATCGGGCTCCCCCGGCTGCCCGTGGTCGACTGGCCCGACGAGATCGTGCCCGAGGTGGACGGGCTGCTGTTCAAGACCCGGCACGTGGTGGCGTGGGCGGCCGGAAGGCCGTTCGCCTGGGTGGACGACGCGGTGACGGCGAAGGAACGCCGGTTCGTCGCCGCGCACCACCCCGGCGCGGCGCTCGTCCACCACGTGGATGCCCGGCGCGGGCTGCGCGACGACGACTTCGCCACGCTCGCCCGCTGGGCACACGACCACCCGAACGGGTAGCGGAAGCCGAGCCCGCGCTGCCCGACGGGCCGCCCGGCAGCGCCGGGCACGCGGCCTGAGCGCCCGGCCTCAGTTGCCGAGATCCTCCGTCGAGCCCGGCTCAGGTGGCGCGAAGTCGTCGAAGCCCGCCGCCTCCACGAAGTCGGGCCGCGGATTGAGCGCGGCGGCCAGCTTGAAGTGCCCGCGGGCCTCCTGGTCCCGCGCCGCCCGCTGGAGGGTACGGGCCAGTGCGAAGTGCGCGAACGCGTTGTCGGGCTCGCGCTCCAGCACCCACTGGAACTCCTGCTCGGCCGACCGGAGGCGGGCCGCCAGGAAGTACGCACGGGCGCGCAGCAGCCGCGCGCCCCGGTGTTCGGGGTGCTCTTCGATCACACCGTCGAGGAGGTCGACCGCGCCGCGCGGATCGCGCGCTTCCAGCAGCTGTTCCGCGGCACGGAACTGGATGAGGTTCGTCTCGGGGCTCGTCACAGCATCGCCCTCCTTCGGGTTCCGGCACAGCACAACGCCGAATCGGCCATGACCATTCCCGGGATACGGGCGCCGGTGGCCGCCGCTCAGCCGGGGCCGGAGCCCGACGACCGCCCGCCGCTCAGCCGGGGCCGGAGCCCGACGACCCCCCGCCGCTCAGCCGGGGCCGGAACCCGTGCCGGCGCCGGAGCCCCTGCCGGTTCCGGTCCCGGAGCCCATGCCGGTCCCTGTCCCCGTCCCGGTCCCTGTCCCGGCGTTCTCTTCGGTGTCGGACTGTCGGCCGGCCTCGCGCAACTGTTCCCACACCTCGCGCACGCGGGGCGCCAGATTCTCCAGCGGGCCATCGTTGTCGATCACGAGGTCCGCGACGGCCAGCCGCTGGTCCCTGTCGGCCTGCGCCGCCATCCGGGCCCTGGCCTCCTCCTCGGCCATGCCGCGCAGCCGCACGAGCCGGTCCAGCTGCGTCGCCGGTGACGCGTCCACGACCACGATCCGGTCGTAGAGCGGCGCGAGCCCGTTCTCGGTCAGCAGCGGCACGTCGTGGACGACGATCGCCTGCGGATCCGCCTCGGCCGCCTCTCGCTCCAACTGCGCCGAACGCTCGCCCACCGCGGGGTGCACGAGGGCGTTCAGCGCGGCGAGGCGGTCCGGATCCGCGAAGACGACGGAGCCGAGGCGTGCCCGATCGAGGCTGCCGTCCGGGGTGAGGACCTCCTCGCCGAACTCGGCGACGACCGCCGCAAGACCCGGCGTGCCGGGCTCCACGACCTCCCGCGCGATCCGGTCGGCGTCCACGATGACGGCGCCGTGCTCCGCGAGCAGCCGCGACACCTCGCTCTTGCCCGCTCCGATCCCACCCGTCAGACCCACCTTCAGCATGCGGGCCACGCTATACGGTGCGGCGCCGGGCGGGCCGGTCAGTCCCGGTCGCCGTGGTCCGGGCCCTGCCCGCGGCCCTGGTCGCTCTCGCGGTCGGCGAGGAACTTCTCGAAGACGGCGCCGAGTTCGTCGGCCGAGGGCAGTTCCACGGGTTCGGCCACCAGGTTGCCGCGGGTCTCAGCGCCCGCCACGGCGTCGTACTGCTGCTCCAGACCGCGGACCACCGAGACGAGTTCCTCGTCCCCCTCCGCGAGCTGCCGCTCGATCTCGTTCTGCGTCCGCAGCGCCTCCGTGCGCAGCGCGTGCGCCGTGTCGGGCAGGACGAGGCCGGTCGCGGAGGTGATCGCCTCCGCGACGACGAGCGCCGCGTCCGGGTACCGGGAGCGGGCGATGTAGTGGGGGACGTGCGCGACGACACCGAGGACGTCGTGCCCGCTCTCCGACAGCCGCAGCTCGGTCAGCGCAGCCGCGCTGCCCGGTACCTGGGCCTCTTCGAAGACGGAGCGCTGCGCGGGCACCAGCTCGGTGCGGTTGCCGTGCGGGGTGAGGCCGACGGGGCGGGTGTGGGGGACGCCCATCGGGATGCCGTGGAACGTCACGGACAGCCGGGCCCTGACCCGCTCCACGATCTCGCCCACGGCCTGGGTGAACCCCTCCCACTCGTTGTCCGGTTCAGGGCCGGAGAGCAGCAGGAACGGCGCGTCCGTCGCGTCCCGCATCAGCCGCAGTTCCAGCTGGGGCGTCTCGTAGGACACCCAGCGGTCACTGCGGAACGTCATCATCGGGCGCCGCGCCCGGTAGTCGATGAGACGGTCCACGTCGAAGCGGGCGACCGTGACGTAGGGCCGGGTCTCCAGCAATTGTTCGACGATCTGTTCGCCGGTGTCGCCGGCGTCCATGAAGCCCTCGAAGTGGTACAGCATGACCAGCCCGGCACTGTCGGGCTCCCCGATCACCGCGTCTACGGCGTCGAGCCCGGCCTGATCCCACGCGTACAAGGATTCCCGCTCCATTCGCATACCACTGGCAACGCCGTCCCACCGCCCCGCATTCCCGCACTTCCGCCTCGGGCGTCCCGCAGACAGCCGTGTCGCCGGGAACGACCCGTCCCCGGCGACGGCCCGTCGTCTCTCATCGGGAGCCCGTCGTCTCTCACCGGGAGACGGTCCGCCGACAAGAACGGCCCCCGCCGACGGGAACGCCTGTCGGCAGGGGCGGCGGCACACGCAGCGAGGCCCGCATCCCCCGGGGGGATGCGGGCCTCGTGTCGGCTGATCACCTCAGCGGCTGCCGAATCATCTCAGCGGCCGGAGGCGCCTCCCGGCATCGGCCGGGAGATGAGCTCAGCTCTGGCCACCCGCCAGCTTCTCGCGGAGAGCCGCCAGGGCCTCGTCGGAGGCCAGCGCGCCCGAGTCCTCGTCGGAACCCTCCGAGGAGTACGAGCCGCCGCCCTGGCCGCCGCCCTGGCCACCGCCGGCGCTGCCGCCGCTGGTGGTGCCCTCGGCCGCCGCCTGCTCGTCGGCCTCGCGGGACTTGATGACCTGGGCCTGGTGCGCCTCGAAGCGCGACTGCGCCTCGGCGTACTGGCGCTCCCACTCCTCGCGCTGCTTCTCGTAACCCGGCAGCCAGTCGTTGGCCTCCGGGTCGAAGCCCTCGGGGTAGATGTAGTTGCCCTGGTCGTCGTAGGACGCGGCCATGCCGTAGAGGGTCGGGTCGAACTCGACCGCGGTCGGGTCGGCGCCGAAGGCCTCGTTGGCCTGCTTCAGCGAGAGGCTGATGCGGCGGCGCTCCAGGTCGATGTCGATGACCTTGACGAAGATCTCGTCGTTGACCTGGACGACCTGCTCCGGGATCTCCACGTGGCGCTCGGCCAGCTCGGAGATGTGGACCAGGCCCTCGATGCCCTCGTCGACGCGGACGAACGCACCGAACGGCACCAGCTTGGTGACCTTGCCGGGCACGACCTGGCCGATCTGGTGGGTCCGGGCGAACTGCTGCCACGGGTCTTCCTGGGTCGCCTTGAGCGACAGGGACACGCGCTCGCGGTCCATGTCGACGTCCAGGACCTCGACCGTGACCTCCTGGCCGACCTCGACGACCTCGGAGGGGTGGTCGATGTGCTTCCAGGACAGCTCGGAGACGTGGACCAGACCGTCCACGCCGCCCAGGTCGACGAAGGCGCCGAAGTTGACGATGGAGGAGACGACGCCGGAGCGCACCTGGCCCTTCTGGAGGGTGGTGAGGAAGGTCTGGCGGACCTCGCTCTGGGTCTGCTCCAGCCAGGCGCGGCGGGAGAGAACCACGTTGTTGCGGTTCTTGTCCAGCTCGATGATCTTGGCCTCGAGCTCCTTGCCGACGTACGGCTGGAGGTCGCGGACGCGGCGCATCTCGACCAGGGAGGCCGGGAGGAAGCCGCGCAGGCCGATGTCGAGGATGAGGCCGCCCTTGACGACCTCGATGACGGTACCGGTGACGATCCCGTCCTCTTCCTTGATCTTCTCGATGGTGCCCCAGGCGCGCTCGTACTGGGCGCGCTTCTTCGAGAGGATCAGGCGGCCTTCCTTGTCCTCCTTCTGGAGAACGAGGGCCTCGATCTCGTCACCGACGGCGACGACCTCGTTGGGGTCGACGTCGTGCTTGATCGACAGCTCTCGGGAAGGGATGACACCTTCGGTCTTGTAACCGATGTCGAGCAGGACCTCGTCCCGGTCGACCTTCACGATGACGCCGTCGACGATGTCGCCGTCGTTGAAGTACTTGATCGTCTCGTCGATCGCGGCGAGGAAGGCTTCCTCGGAACCGATGTCGTTGACCGCAACCTGCGGGCTGGTGGCGGAAGTCTCGGTGCTGCTCGTCATGTGGGAAAGGGTCTCCGGTACGGACATGAAGTCGTAGGTACTGCTACGCCGAGAGCCCTTTGATCGCACCGCATGCAAGTCAGCCGGACAGCCAGATAAGCCGGAAACCCGAGGGGACATACAACAGATGCGAGCGCGGCCTGCTCCGTCCGAGGCACGCAGGCCCGCAGCGCAACTTGTAGCATACGGGGGCCGCTGGGCATGGTCAATGCGCGAAAGAGCACACCTGGGGCGGAAGGCGCCATTTCCGGCAGAACTCGCCTCGGCGGAAGGGCAGATGGCCCCGCACGGCCCGCTCCCGCGGTGTCCGAGGGACCACCCGACGGACCCCCGCGGCGCACGGCAGCGAGCTGCGACGAAGGGTACGACTACAGGTGCGATGGAACAAAAGCACGAGGTGGGTGGCGCCGTCCGCCCCTCCGGTGGGCCTCCGATGACGGACGGTGACCGCCCGGGCTCCCCCGGCCCCCTCGAAGCACCC
>NZ_JASKYT010000699.1:0-1230 GCF_041028275.1 Streptomyces sp. PU-14G | reverse complement strand
GGCTGGGGCTGGGGCTGGGGCTGCGCACCCGTAATCGTGCGCGTACTCGTACTCGTACTCGCACTCGCACTCGCACTCGTTGTCGTTCCGGAGGTCTCGCTCATGGTGTCTCCATCGGTGGGCCCGGCCGGGATGCGGCGGTACGGGGACGGTGGGCGGCCTCAGCGCGTCTCCTGGATGCGGACCATGTTGCCCGCGGGGTCGCGGAAGGCGCAGTCGCGGATGCCGTACGGCTGCTCGGTCGGCTCCTGGACGACCTCCACGTCATCGCCTGCCTGCACCTTCTCGAACGTGCCGTCCAGGTCCGGGGTGGCCAGCAGGATCCAGCCGTAGGTGCCCTTGGCCATCATCTCGACGATGGTGCGGCGCTCGTCCTCGGTGATGCCGGGGTCGGCGGTCGGCGGGGCCAGCAGGATGGAGGTGCCGGGCTGGCCGACGGGGCCGACGGTGATCCAGCGCATCTTTCCGCTGCCGACGTCGGTGCGGACCTCGAAGCCGAGGACGTCGCGGTAGAAGGCCACGGACGCTTCCGGGTCGTCGTGCGGGAGAACGGTCGTGTGAATGGTGATGTCCATGGCCGCAACGCTAGGCGGGGCCGAGGGGCGGCGCTTCTCGATTCCTGACCGGTCTGGTCACTTGTTTCGCCACGCAGGAGGGCACCCCGGCCGCCGCGCGCGCCACCTGGTTGCGGTAGACGCTGGGCGGTACGCCGACCAGTTCGGTGAAGCGGGTGCTGAAGGTGCCCAGCGAGGAGCAGCCGACCGCGAAGCAGACCTCCGTGACGCTGAGGTCGCCCCGGCGCAGCAGGGCCATGGCGCGCTCGATGCGCCGCGTCATCAGGTAGGCGTACGGGGACTCGCCGTAGGCGAGCCGGAACTGGCGGCTGAGGTGCCCCGCCGACATGTGCGCGTCGCGGGCGAGCGCTTCGACGTCCAGGGGTTGCGCGTACTCCCGGTCCATCCGGTCGCGGACGCGGCGCAGCCGCGCGAGGTCGCCGAGGCGCTGCGCCTCTGGGGACGCCGCCTGCGGCCGTGGCGCCGCCGGGGTGGGTCTGCTGCTCACGCAAGCGATCGTGCCACGGCGCGGCGCGGTGTGCAGCACCTCGGTCGGGGGTCTCCCTCCCCACCCCCCCCCCCCCCCCCCCCCCCCCCCCCCCCCCCCCCCCCCCCCCCCCCCCCCCCCCCCCCCCCCCCCCCCCCCCCCCCCGGCCGCCGGCGGCGTCCCCAGAGG
>NZ_JASKYT010000698.1:0-997 GCF_041028275.1 Streptomyces sp. PU-14G | reverse complement strand
GTGGGGGTGCGGGTGCCATGGGTCTGCCTCCGGATCGGTGAAGGGGCCGGCGCTGGCGGCGAGGGCCCGCCCTGAAGAACCGGACAGCGGCGCGGAACGTGACACCGGTCCCGCGAACGCCTCAGACAGCGTCGCCGCGGGCGTCTCCACGGGTGTCGCTGCGGGTGTCGCTGCGGGCGGTTGCGCTCCGCGAGGTGAGCTGCTGTGCCGCGTACCGCAACTTGTCCGGGTTCGCGGTGATGCGCAGGGTCGTGATCCGGCCATCCGCGACGTCCAGCGCCAGCACGCCCAGCAGTCGCCCCGCCGCCAGGCCGAGCAGCGCGGGTCCGCCGTTGACCTCGCACGGCACGAGGTCCACCCCGGGCCCGAACCGCTCCAGGCCCCCCGCCAGATACCGGGCGACACGGGCCCGGCCGAGGACGGGGCGCCGCGCGGCGCTGACCTTGCCGCCGCCGTCCGCGTACGAGACCACCTCCTCGGCCAGTAGCCGCTCCAGCCGCCCCAGATCGCCCTCGCGGGCCGCGACCACGAACGTCTCGACCAGCCCGCTCCAGCGGCTCCCGTACTGCGCGCCCTGCACTGTCGGGACGCCCTGCACCGTCGGGACGCCCCGCACTGTGGAGACGCCACGCACTGTGGAGCCGTCGGGCACCGGCGAGCCGTCGGACACCGCCGAGACGGTCTGTGCGGCGTCGTCCGTCGTCCGGTCGGGGTGCGGCGAGGTGCGGCCGGGCTGTTCCGGCTCCGTACGGGTGCCGTGCGTGCCGCTCCCGTGGACGGCGCGTTTCGCCCTGCGGTACAGCTGGCGGGAGTTCGCCTCGGAGACGTCCAGCACCTCGGCGATCTCCCGGTGCGGATAGCCGAAGGCCTCGCGGAGCACGAAAACGGCACGCTCGGGCGGGGTGAGCCGTTCCAACAGGACGAGCAGGGCCAGCGAAACGGAGTCGCGCTGCTCAGCCGTCTCCAGCGGTCCGAGCGGGGCCGCCCCCGTCACGCC
>NZ_JASKYT010000697.1:0-1234 GCF_041028275.1 Streptomyces sp. PU-14G | reverse complement strand
CCCGGCCTCCGCCGCACCCGTCGGCGCCCGCCCCTGCTGGAGCGCGGATCCGTACACCGACGCGCTGCGCAGCGGACGCGGACCGCTCTTCCTGCGGCGTACCGACGGCTGGCTGCTCCCTTTGGACGTGGAACGCTGGTGCGCGAGCGCGGACGCCGCCGACATGTCGGTCCTGCGGCGCTGCGAGGGCTCCGTGCTGGATGTGGGCTGCGGTCCTGGGCGGCTGGTGGCGGCACTGTCCGAGCTGGGCAGGAGGGCGTTGGGCATCGACGTCAGCCAGGAGGCGGTCACCCGGACGGTCGGTCTGGGCGCCACCGCACTGTGCCGTTCGGTCTTCGAGACCCTTCCCGGGGAGGGCCGCTGGGGCAGCGTGCTGCTGGTGGACGGCAACATCGGCATCGGTGGCCGCCCCGGCACGCTGCTGGAGCGGTGCGCCGAACTGCTGGCCCCCCGGGGCCTGCTGCTGGCCGAGACCGCTCCCGTGGATGTGGACGAGCGGGTGGAGGTACGCATCGACGACGGCAGGGGCGCGGAACAGCCCGTCGGGCAGTCCTTCCCCTGGGCACGGGTGGGTGCGCGGGCGCTCCTGCGGTACGCCGCGCACGCCGGGTGGTCGCGGACGGCTCAGTGGGAGTCCGGCGGGCGGTCGTTCGTCGCTCTGCGGCGCTCCTGAGCCGTCCCGCCGGTGCCCGCCGTCTCACCGGGCCCGCCGTTTTCTCGTTCCCCGCCGCCCGTCGTCACCTCCCGCGCGGTCCGCACGGCCAGCCACAGTGCGGAGACGGCGAAGAGCCCGAGGGTGAGCCACAGCCAGTGCAGTGCGTAGTCGGTGGTGCCTTCCGGCCGCCCGGTGGCCTTCGCGTACCGGTCGGGCGGCCCCCAGATCAGTGGCAGCCACACCAGGAGCAGCAGCAGCGACAACAGAGCCGGGACGCGCAGGTGGTTGACGTACCGGCCGGCGAGCCGGGGCAGCCGGTCCGCGAGCGAGTACAGCGGCAGCAGCACCAGATCGTGCAGCAGGGCGGCGCCGACGAACCATACGGCGACGCTCAGCCAGTCGTCGGTTGGCAGCCGTGTCCCCGCGTAGCCGGCGAGGACGAAGGACGCCAGCAGCAGGACGATCTGGAGCGGGCTGCCGAGGCGGCGGCGCAGCCGTCCGGCGTCCCGCGCCGGCCCGGCCTCCATCCGGCCTCCGGCGGCGGGCCCCACCGCCCGTCCCCGATCTCGTTCCCGTCCC
>NZ_JASKYT010000696.1:0-1433 GCF_041028275.1 Streptomyces sp. PU-14G | reverse complement strand
AGTGGCGTCAGTGGCAGCAGCGGCAGCAGCGGCAGCAGTCGCCTCGGCAGCGAGGGCGCAGGGGGCCGGGGCGGGGCGTACGGTCCGGGGCTCGCGCAGCAGCAGCGCGGCCAGCGCGCCCAGCAGCATCAGCGCCACGCCGACGTACAGCGAGCGGTCGGCGCCGTGGGCGAGGGCTCGTGCGGTGTCGGTTCCCGGACGGGTGGTGGAGGTGGCGACGACGACGGTGAGGGAGAGGCCCATGGACGAGCCGATGTAGCGGGCGGTGTTGTTGGCGCCCGAGCCCATGGCGACGCGGTCGGCGGGGACGCTCTCGACGGCGAGCCGGGGCAGCGCCGCGTTGAGGAGGCCGCTGCCGATGCCGGCGAAGAAGAAGCCGGGGACGGTGCGTTCCCACGATCCGGCGGCCAGCGCGCCGAGCATGGTCGAAGCGCCGACGGCGGAGAGGAGGAATCCGGCGGCGACCTGGTGCCGGGCGGAGAAGCGTTCGGGCAGTCGCCGTGTCTGGAGGGCGACGAGGAGCGCGGTGCCGGACCAGAGGAACAGCAGCCACGCGGTGCCCAGTTCGCTCATGCCGACGGACTGCTGGAGGAGCGCGGGAAGGTAGCTGAACACCCCGATGACGCCGAGTCCTGTGAACAGCGCGGCGCTGGTGGCGGCGAGGAATCGGGGCCGGCGGAAGAGGGCCAAGTCGAGGAGGGGGGCGGAGGCCCTGGTCTCCGTGAACGCGAACGCGGCGACGAGGGCGACCGCTGCGGCGACCAGTCCGTACACCTGGGGGCGCAGCCAGCCGTCCCGGCCGAGGGTGAGGGCGGCGAGCAGGGCGGTCAGAGCGAGGCCGAGCAGCAGGGCGCCGGCCACGTCGGGCTTGCCGGCGCGGGGGTTGCGGGATTCGGTGAGGGTGCGGGCGCTGAAGGCGGTGAGGGCGAGCGCGACGGCGGCGTAGGCCAGGTAGCAGAGGCGCCAGTCGAGGACGCCCAGTCCGGCGGAGGCCACGGGACCCAGGGCGATGCCGCCGCTGAGCGCGGCGCCCCAAATGCCGGTGGCGCGGACGCGTGCGGGTCCGGCGGGGTAGGCGTGGGCGAGCAGGCCGAGGCTGCTGGCGATGACGGCGGCGCTGGCGGCGCCCTGGGCGATGCGGGCGAGGGTGAAGGTGGCGGTGCCGGGGGCGAGGGTGCCGAGTGCGGTGGTGACGGCGAGGGCGGCGAGGCCGGTGACGAAGGCGCGTTTGCGTCCGTAGTCGTCGGCGAGGCTGCCGGCGACGAGGAGGAGGGCGGCGAGACCGAGTGGTGTGCCGTTGAGCAGCCAGGACTGGCCGGCGAGTGTGGTGCCGAAGTCGGCGATCATGCCGGGGAGGGTGAGCATGGGCGCCGTGTAGTTCATCAGCGCGACGAAGGTGGCGAGGCTGGTGGCGGCCAGGACGGTGCCGGGGG
>NZ_JASKYT010000695.1:0-1088 GCF_041028275.1 Streptomyces sp. PU-14G | reverse complement strand
GGCACCCCCCGCGCACACCGGGAGCAGCACCAAGGCCACGGGACGGCCCACGAGCCGCGTCCCCTCGCCCCGCCAGGACAGCGACGAGGACGGCGGCCCCCACCGGACCGCGCGGGCGCTGCGGGGCCGGAACGACGACGAGGAGAGCACGCAGTGATCACCTTCGACCACGTCTCGGTCGTCTACGAGGACGCGCACGAGCCCGCACTCCCCACCGTCGACGCCCACCTCCCCGAAGGGGAACTGTGCCTGCTCATCGGCGCGAGCGGAGCGGGCAAGTCCACGCTGCTGGGCACCGTCTCGGGCCTCGTCCCGCACTTCACCGGCGGCACCCTGCGCGGCCGAGTGACCGTGGCGGGCCGGGACACCCGTACCCACAAGCCCCGCGAACTCGCCGACCTCGTGGGAACAGTGGGCCAGGACCCGCTCGCGCACTTCGTCACCGACACCGTCGAGGACGAACTGGCCTACGGCATGGAGTCCCTGGGGCTGCCCGCGGCCACCATGCGCCGCCGCGTCGAGGAAACCCTCGACCTGTTGGGGCTCAACGACCTCCGCGACCGCCCCATCGCCTCCCTCTCCGGTGGCCAGCAGCAGCGCGTGGCCATCGGCTCCGTCCTCACCCCGCACCCCGAGGTCCTGGTGCTCGACGAGCCCACCTCGGCGCTCGACCCGCCCGCCGCCGAGGAGGTGCTGGCCGTCATCCAGCGCCTGGTCCACGACCTGGGCACCACCGTGCTCATGGCGGAACACCGGCTGGAGCGCGTCGTGCAGTACGCCGACCAGGTGCTGCTGCTGTCCCCCGACGGCACCGCGCGCCTGGGCGACCCGGCCGCGATGCTCGCCGTCTCGCCCGTGCGGCCACCCGTGGCGGAACTGGGCGAACTGGCAGGCTGGGACCCCCTCCCCCTCTCCGTACGGGACGCCCGCCGCAGGGCGACCGGACTCCGAGAACGACTCGCGACGCGCGCACCCGGTGCGGGGGCCGGTGCGGGGACCGGTGCCGGGGGCGGTACCGGCGGCCGAGCCGAGGGCGGTATCCGCGGCCGAGCCGAGGGCCGTACCCGCGGAGGGGCCGAGGGCTGGCG
>NZ_JASKYT010000694.1:0-1003 GCF_041028275.1 Streptomyces sp. PU-14G | reverse complement strand
GCCCGGCAGGGGCGGTTCGACGAGGGGCCGCGTGAGCCACCGCACGGGCGCGGTCGACAGCAGGACGGCGGCAGCGGCGCCCAGGGCCGTCAGCAGGGCCGCGCCCAGGGGGCCCAGTGGGCGCAGCGGCGCGTCCCAGCCGTACGCGTGGGCGGTGGTGGCCAGCAGCCCGTGCAACAGGTACGGGTACAGGGTGACGGCGCCCGGCGCGGTCAGCCACAGCGTGCGCCGGGGTACCAGGGCGAGAAAGGCGGCAGTCATCAGGGCGGTCACCGCGAACAGGGCCAGCCGCACGAGCAGGTAAGGCATCGCGGCGACGCCGAGGTCGGCCTGACCGTAGCTCATCCACAGCCAGTGCACATCGGTGCCGGGGGCGAGCGCGTACGCTGCGGCGGCGCCGGCCGTGAGCACCACCGGGGCGCACCAGCGCACCCAGCCGCTGTCGCGCAGCCGCGCGAGGTGGGCGGGGTTCAGGGTCAGTCCCAGCACGAACCAGGGGAGGAACATCAGCACGCGGGGCAGCGCCAGGTCGTGGCCCAGGGTGGAGGTGCCGGCGGTCAGGGAGATCAGCGCGGCCACGGGCACCGGCCAGGGCACGACCCGCCACACCGGCGCGGTCAGCCGCCAGACGAAGAGTGCGGCCAGAAACCAGCACACGAAGGTGGGTTCGGTCGGAGTGAGCCGGTACGGCTTGTGCCAGACGGTGGCCTCCACCGCGCTGTAGAGCACCTCGAAGACGAGGTACGGCACGAGTACTCCGGCGAGCAGTCTGCGCAACTGGTCGGGGCGTCCGGTGAAGCCGCGCGAGAGATAGCCGCTGAGCAGGATGAAGGCGGGCATGTGGAACGAGGCGATCCACAGGTAGGCGGCCTTCACGGTGCGGGAGCCCTCGACCAGCCCCATGGGCCAGGTGTGACCGATGACGACGAGCACGATCAGCAGGAACTTGGCGTTGTCGAGAAAGGGATCGCGCTCGGCGGGGCCCCTTCCCCCACCCTTCTCG
>NZ_JASKYT010000693.1:0-1071 GCF_041028275.1 Streptomyces sp. PU-14G | reverse complement strand
CGTGGCTTGCCCCCGCCCCCACCGTCCCCGACCTGCGCGACCTCTTGACGGAGCCCACGAGGAATCTCCCGGAGCCGACCGGCACACGGAAGGCAAGGCGACAGGAGCCCCGGGAGAACTAGAGCCGCCGCAGCACGTGGGCGAGCAGTTCCCCCGTGCGTGCGGCCGAGTCACGGCCGGTCTCCAGGACTTCGCGGTGTTCCAGCGGGGCACCGGTCGTGCCCGCGGCCATGTTGGTGACCAGGGAGAGGCCCAGCACCTCCATGCCGGCCTCGCGGGCGGCGATCGCCTCCAGCGCCGTGGACATGCCCACCAGGTCGCCGCCCATGGCACGGAGCATGCGCACCTCCGCCGGTGTCTCGTAGTGGGGTCCGGGCAGCTGGACGTAGACGCCCTCGCGCAGTGACGGCTCGATCTCGCGGCCGAGGGCACGCAGCCGGGGCGTGTACAGGTCGGTGACGTCGACGAAGCCGGCGCCGCGGACGGGTGAGGCACAGGTGAGGTTGAGGTGGTCGCGCAGCAGCACGGCCTGCCCGGGGCGGTACTCAGGGGCGATCGCGCCGCAGCCGTTGGTCAGCACCATCGTGGAGCATCCGGCGGCGGCCGCGGTGCGTACCGCGTGGACGGTGGGGGCCACGCCCCGGCCCTCGTACAGGTGGGTGCGGCCGAGCAGCACGAGAACGCGCTTGTCACCGACCCGGACGGAGCGGAACCGGCCCGAGTGGCCCGCCACGGCGGGTGCCGGGAAGCCGGGCAGGTCGGTGACGTCTCCCTCGTGGTCGGGGGCACCGAGCGCGTCGGCGGCCGGGACCCACCCTGAGCCCATGACCACCGCGGCGTCGTGGGTGGCGGCGCCGGTCAGCGCGGCGAGCCGTCCGGCGGCCCGCCGCGCGCTCGCGAACGGGTCGGAGGCGTCGTCGCTGTGGGCGCGCAGGGAGGCGTCGGGGGCGGAGGCGTGCGTCATGGCGGGAACCTTCGGTGTCGGGGTGGTGCGTCTCGGCGAGAGAGCCAGGTGTGGTGCCTCCCGGCGCGGTACCGGGGGGCACCACACCGTSSCYCGGCGTCCGCGCC
>NZ_JASKYT010000692.1:0-1479 GCF_041028275.1 Streptomyces sp. PU-14G | reverse complement strand
CCGCAGCTCCGGGCACGGGCCCGTACGCTCCCCCGCACCCGGCCGCGAGCCCGTCCCCCCCCCCCCCCCCCCCCCCCCCCCCCCCCCCCCCCCCCCCCCCCCCCCCCCCCCCCCCCCCCCCCCCCCCCCCCCCCCCCCCCCCCCCCCCCCCCCCCCCCCCCCCCCCCCCCCCCCCCCCCCCCCCCCCCCCCCCCCCCCCCCCCGCCGGCCCCGTACGCGAGCGCACCCCCGCACCCGGCCGCTCCCGCAGCTCCGGGCACGGGCCCGTACGCTCCCCCGCACCCGGCCGCGAGCCCGTACGCTCCCCCGCCGTCACCCGCGTCCACACCGGACGTCGCCTGGGGCGGGGCGGGGCTCCCCTACTCGGCCGTGCCGACACACCCGGTGCCGTCCTGGTGGCAACGGCACCGCAGGACGCTGCGCGCCACCACGCTGATCGTGCTGCTGGCGCTGTGCGGGTTGATGATCCTGGCGCTGGTTCGGGAACAGACGGGGACGACGGGCCTGCTCGTCGGATTCGGGCTCGCGCTCTTCCCCGTCCCGCTGCTGCTGGCCGCTTTCCGCTGGCTGAGCGCGCCGCTGCCCGCACCGTGGCGGACCCACCTGTTCGCCTTCGCGTGGGGTGCCTGCGCGGCGACGCTGGTCGCCATCCTGGCCAACGGCTTCGCCACCGACTGGCTGGCCTCCTCCGTCGTCGTCGACTCACCACACGAAGCCGACACCCTCGGTGCCACCGTGATCGCCCCGGTCGTCGAGGAGACCACCAAGGCGGCGGCCGTCCTGCTGCTCTTCCTCTTCCGCCGCCGACACCTCGACAGCGTCGTGTCCGGAATAGCGGCGGCGGGCATCACGGCCGCCGGTTTCGCCTTCACCGAGAACATCCTCTACCTCGGTACCGCGTTCGACCAGGACTCCGCGCTGGACCCCGACGGCCTGGCCGGTTCGGCGACGGCCGGCACCTTCCTCATCCGCATCATCTTCGCGCCGTTCGCCCACCCGCTGTTCACGGCGATGACCGGCATAGCCTTCGGCATGGTCGCGGCCCTGCCACGGCGGCGCCGCGTCCTGCGCACGGTGCTGCCGCTGCTGGGCTGGTTCACGGCAGTACTGCTGCACGCCATATGGAACGGCTCGGCGTCCTTCGCCAACTACACGTTCCTCGCCGTGTACGGACTCTTCATGCTCCCGGTGTTCGGCGCCCTGACGTGGCTGGCCGTCTGGTCACGCCTGCACGAACTGCGGATCGTTCGCGAGACACTGCCCGCGTACGCGGCGGCGGGCTGGTTCAGCGAGCCGGAGCCCTGGTCGCTCTCGTCCATGCGGGCCCGCTCGATGGCCCGCGCCATGGCCCGCCGCAGCCACGGCCCCGCCGCCGCCCGCACCCTGGCCGCCTACCAGCACGACGCCACCGCGCTCGCCCTCCTCCGCTCCCGCGCCACCAACGGCGCCACGGCCCCCGACTTCGCCGCCCGCGAGCAC
>NZ_JASKYT010000691.1:0-1201 GCF_041028275.1 Streptomyces sp. PU-14G | reverse complement strand
CGGGTGCTGCGGGGGTTGGTGGTGCGGGGGCTGCGAGGTCTCGGCGGGTATTGCGGCCGGTTGCTGGGGGCCGGGGCTGGTCATGCACCTCTCCAGGAGATTGTCACGGGCGCGAACATTCTCCCAGGCTTTCCGGCAACGGCCCATATCTTTGTTCGCCGACCGCCTCCCTCACCTGGCCGGAAACGGGCCTGGTGACGAACTCCACACCCAGCGGCGGCGCGAAACGCCCCGCGTACGCTGCGCCCATGACGCAGGAACACCAGCGAAACCAGCAGCACCACGGCGACCGCGGCGCGTCCGCCCCGGTCCCCCGCCCCAGCACCGCGGTGGTCACCGGCGCCGGCTCCGGCATCGGGCGGGCCGTCGCACTGGAGCTGGCCGAAGCGGGCTGGTCGGTGGCGCTGGCGGGCCGCCGGCGCGCGGCGCTCGAGGAGACCGCCGCACTCGCCGGCAGCGGCGCGACCACCCTGTGCGTGGCCACCGACGTCACCCAACCGGCAGCGGTCACCGCCCTCTTCGAGACCGTGGCCGACGCCTGGGGGCGACTCGACCTGCTCTTCAACAACGCGGGCACCTTCGGGCCGGCCACCGCGCTGGAGGACCTCTCCTTCGAGCAGTGGCGCAACGTCGTCGACGTCAACCTGCACGGCGCCTTCCTGTGTGCGCAGGGCGCCTTCCGGCTGATGAAGCGCCAGCGCCCCAGGGGAGGCCGCATCATCAACAACGGCTCCCTGTCCGCCCACACCCCGCGCCCCGGCTCCCTCGCCTACACCACCACCAAGCACGCCGTCACCGGCCTGACCAAGTCCCTGTCCCTCGACGGCCGCCCGTACGACATCGCCTGCGGCCAGATCGACATCGGCAACGCCGCCACCGAGATGACCGCCGCCATGGCCCGGGGCGTCCCCCAGGCCGACGGCACCCTCGCGGCGGAACCCACCATGGACGCGGGCGACGTCGCGCGCACCGTCCGCCACATGGCCTCCCTCCCCCGGGAAGCCAACGTCCAGTTCGCGACGGTGATGGCCACGAAGATGCCCTACATCGGGCGGGGCTGAGCCGCATCCGGCCCGCACACGCCGCGGTGGAAACCTGAGGCCGAGATCACGTTCCTCGGCCCGTCCCGGCTGTGGCCTCCCCGGGCCCCGGCGCAGCAGACTCGGCGCGCAGCGATTCCGTGAAGGAGCCCCACCGTGAC
>NZ_JASKYT010000690.1:0-1261 GCF_041028275.1 Streptomyces sp. PU-14G | reverse complement strand
GCCTCKGTACCGGGGCCCGCACGGGCCGTGAGGGAGAGGCTGACGAGGGGGAGGGGCGGCGCCGCCGGTAAAAACTGACGCTGCGTCAGGAAAAGCCTTCCCTCCGGCATCCGGCTGCGGCATCCTGCGCCCATGCAGACGGAGCTGAGCACCCAGTTGGGAGCAGAGCACGCCCTCTTCGGCTTCACGCCCTTCCCCGCCGTGGCCGCCGCGCTCACCCGCGCGGGCGGCTTCGGCGTGCTCGGCGCCGTGCGATACGGCGCCGCCGACGACCTCAGACGCGACCTCGACTGGATGGCGGCACACACCGACGGGCTGCCGTGGGGGCTCGATGTCGTGATGCCGGCCAAGAAGGTCGAGTCGGTCACCGAGGCGGACGTCGAGGCCATGATCCCGGACGGGCACCGCCGGTACGTGCAGGAGGTCCTCGACCGGTACGACGTCCCCCGCCTGCCGGAAGGGCAGGACGGCGGCTGGCGCATCACCGGCTGGATGGAGGAGGTCGCGCGCGGGCAGCTCGACGTCGCGTTCGACTACCCCGTCAAACTCCTCGCCAACGCGCTCGGATCGCCGCCGCCCGACGTGATCGAGCGGGCCCACCGGCACGGCATCCCCGTCGCCGCTCTCGCCGGAAGCCCCCGGCACGCCGAGCGGCACAAGGAGGCGGGTATCGACATCATCGTCGCCCAGGGCTACGAAGCCGGCGGTCACACGGGAGAGATCGCCACCATGGTGCTCACCCCCGAGGTCGTCCGCGCCGTGGACCCCCTCCCCGTGCTCGCCGCGGGTGGCATCGGCAGCGGCGAGCAGCTGGCCGCTGCCCTCGCGCTGGGCGCGCAGGGCGCCTGGCTGGGGTCCGTGTGGCTGACCACCACCGAGGCCGACCTGGGGTCGCGGGCCCTCACGCGCAAACTGCTGGCCGCCACGGCCGGTGACACGGTGCGGTCGCGGGCGCTCACGGGCAAACCGGCGCGGCAGTTGCGCACCGACTGGACGGACGCCTGGGAGCCGGGCGAGGGGCCTGGCCCCCTGCCCATGCCCCTGCAGGGCCTGCTGGTGGCGGAGGCCAACTCGCGGATACAGCGGTACGAGGTGGAGCCGCTGCTCGGGACGCCCGTGGGGCAGATCGTCGGGTCCATGAACAGCGAGCGCTCGGTCCAGGCCGTCGTCGACGATCTGACCCGCGGGTTCGAGCGCGCCGTCGCGAGGCTTACCGGGATCGCGGAGGCCGGTTGAGGACCGGGGGCCCGCAGGGCGGGGC
>NZ_JASKYT010000069.1:0-25509 GCF_041028275.1 Streptomyces sp. PU-14G | reverse complement strand
GCGCACCGGGGTACACCGCCCCCGGGTGCGCCTGTCGACGGGTACGCCGGGGGCGGTGTACCCCGGTGCGCTGTCCTGGCCCGCTCACGGAGCGGACACAATAGGGGCATGACCGACTCCCTCGCTGACCCGCATCTGCGTGATCCCGGCGCCGCGCCGGAAGCGGGCACCGCACCGCGCGACATCGTGATCCTCGGCTCGACGGGTTCGATCGGCACCCAGGCCGTCGACGTGGTGCTGAAGAATCCCGGCCGGTTCCGGGTCACCGCGCTGGCCGCGTCCGGTGGCCGGGCGGAGTTGCTGGCCCGGCAGGCGCGCCAACTCGGCGTCCGCAGTGTCGCGGTGGCTCGTGAGGAGACGCTGCCCGAGCTGCGGGAGGCGCTCCGTGCGGCCTACGGGGCGGCGGAGCCGTTGCCTCAGGTGCTGGCGGGCCCGGACGCCGCGACCGAGCTGGCCGCTTCTGACTGCCACACGGTGCTCAACGGCATCACGGGGTCCATCGGTCTGGCGCCGACGCTGGCGGCGCTGGAGGCCGGGCGGGTGCTGGCGCTGGCCAACAAGGAGTCGCTCATCGTCGGGGGGCCTCTGGTGCGGGCGGTCGCCAGGCCGGGCCAGATCGTGCCTGTCGACTCGGAGCACTCGGCACTGTTCCAGGCGCTGATGGGCGGCACCCGCGCGGAGGTGCGCAAGTTGCTGGTCACCGCGTCGGGCGGGCCGTTCCGGGGGCGGAGCAGGGCGCAGCTGGCGGACGTGACGCCCGAGGAGGCGATGGCCCATCCCACGTGGGACATGGGCCCGGTCATCACCATCAACTCGGCCACCCTGGTCAACAAGGGCCTCGAGGTCATCGAGGCACACCTGCTCTACGACATTCCGTTCGAACGTATCCAGGTGGTGGTGCACCCCCAGTCGGCCGTCCACTCGATGGTGGAGTTCACCGACGGATCGACCCTCGCGCAGTGCGGTCCGCCGGACATGCGGCTGCCGATCGCGCTGGGCCTGGGATGGCCGGAGCGGGTGCCCGAGGCCGGTCCGGTCTTCTCCTGGACCGAGGCGATGTCCTGGGACTTCTACCCGCTGGATGAGGAGGCGTTCCCCTCCGTTCCGCTGGCGTGCCGTGTGGGGGCGCTGGGCGGCACGGCGCCGGCGGTCTTCAACGCGGCGAACGAGGAGTGCGTCGAGGCGTTTCTCGCGGGAAGGCTGCCGTTCACAGGCATCGTGGATACGGTTGCGGCTGTGGTGGAGGAGCACGGCACCCCGGCCGGAACCGGTCTGACCCTTCCCGATGTCCTCGCCGCAGAGACCTGGGCGCGCGCCCGCGCCCGTGAACTGGCGGCACGGTCCGCCACAGCACCAGCGGAGGCTCGCGCATGACGGCGTTCATGACCATCCTCGGCATAGTCGTCTTCGTCGTCGGCCTGCTCTTCTCCATCGCCTGGCACGAGCTGGGGCACTTCTCGACTGCCAAGATGTTCGGCGTCCGGGTTCCGCAGTTCATGGTGGGCTTCGGACCCACGGTCTGGTCCAAGCGCAAGGGGGAGACGGAGTACGGCGTCAAGGCGGTGCCGCTCGGCGGCTACATCCGCATGATCGGCATGTTCCCGCCGGGGGACGACGGGGCGGTGCGCAAGCGCTCCACCTCGCCGTTCCGCGGGATGATCGAGGACGCGCGCGCGGCGGCCTACGAGGAGCTCCAGCCGGGCGACGAGCACCGGATGCTCTACACGCGCAAGCCGTGGAAGCGCGTGGTGGTGATGTTCGCCGGGCCGTTCCAGAACCTGATCCTGGCCGTGGTGATCTTCCTGACGGTGCTGATGACCTTCGGCATCAACACCCAGACGACCACGGTCTCCACGGTGTCCGACTGTGTGATCCCCGCCTCGGCGCAGACCGACAAGTGCCCCGGTTCCGCGAAGGACTCCCCGGCCAAGGCGGCGGGGCTGCGGCCTGGCGACACGATCGTCTCCTTCGACGGCAAGCCCGTCGAGGACTGGGACAAGCTGCAGCAGCGGATCCGGGACACCACGGGCCCCGCCACGCTCACGGTGGAGCGGGACGGCGACCGGCGTACGCTGCACGCCGACCTGATCGAGAACAAGGTCGCCAAGACCGACGGCAACGGCGGCTACGTCCCCGACGAGTACGTCACGGCGGGCTTCCTCGGCTTCACCCCGGCCAGCGGCGTGGTGCAGCAGTCGTTCCCGCAGGCCGTGGACCGGATGGGCGACATGATGGTCAACGGCGTCCAGGCGCTGGTCGACCTGCCCGGCAAGGTACCGGACCTGTGGAACGCGGCGTTCGACGGTGGGGAGCGCAAGCAGGACTCGCCGATGGGCGTGGTGGGTGCGGCGCGAGTGGGTGGCGAGGTCTTCTCGCTCGACATCCCGCCGAGCCAGCGGGTGGCGACGATGCTGCTGCTGGTGGCGGGCTTCAACCTGAGCCTGTTCCTGTTCAATATGCTGCCGCTGCTGCCGCTGGACGGCGGGCACATCGCGGGGGCGCTGTGGGAGTCGTTGCGCAGGAACCTCGCGAAGGTCTTCCGGCGCCCCGACCCGGGTCCGTTCGACGTCGCCAAGCTGATGCCGATCGCCTACGTGGTGGCCGGGGTCTTCCTCTGCTTCACTCTTCTGGTGCTGGTGGCCGACGTGGTGAATCCGGTCAGACTCACCGGGTAGCCGGACGCGCGTTCGCCACCCGTGGCGCCCGTGCGATTCGGGTGCGGGCGTCACCTTATGCGGCATTTTCCGGGGAACGATGTGCCCGGCGGGTCACCGGTGCCGTAATCTCGGGTGCCTGGAGCCCGCCGAACCCGGGACTTGAACGACACCGTTGGGGTTGCACGCTGATGACAGCGATTTCGCTCGGAATGCCGGACGTTCCGGCCAAGCTCGCCGACCGCAGGGTCAGCCGGAAGATCCAGGTAGGAACGGTCGCCGTCGGTGGAGACGCGCCCGTGTCCGTGCAGTCCATGACCACGACCCGCACCTCGGACATCGGTTCGACGCTGCAGCAGATCGCGGAGCTGACCGCCTCCGGCTGCCAGATCGTCCGCGTGGCGTGTCCCACTCAGGACGACGCGGACGCGCTCGCCACGATCGCCCGCAAGTCGCAGATCCCCGTGATCGCCGACATCCACTTCCAGCCCAAGTACGTCTTCCAGGCGATCGACGCGGGATGCGCCGCCGTCCGCGTCAACCCCGGCAACATCAAGCAGTTCGACGACAAGGTCAAGGAGATCGCCCACGCGGCGTCCGCGTCCTCCACGCCCATCAGGATCGGCGTCAACGCGGGCTCCCTGGACAAGCGGCTCCTGGAGAAGTACGGCAAGGCCACCCCCGAGGCGCTGGTCGAGTCCGCGCTGTGGGAGTGCTCACTCTTCGAGGAGCACGGCTTCCGGGACATCAAGATCTCGGTCAAGCACAACGACCCCGTCGTGATGGTCAACGCCTACCGGCTGCTGGCCCAGCGCTGCGACTACCCGCTGCACCTGGGTGTCACCGAGGCGGGCCCGGCCTTCCAGGGCACCATCAAGTCGGCAGTGGCCTTCGGCGCGCTGCTGTCCGAGGGGATCGGCGACACGATCCGCGTCTCCCTCTCGGCGCCGCCGGCCGAGGAGGTCAAGGTCGGCATCCAGATCCTGGAGTCCCTGGGGCTGCGCCAGCGCGGCCTGGAGATCGTCTCCTGCCCGTCCTGCGGGCGCGCCCAGGTGGACGTCTACAAGCTCGCCGACGAGGTCACCGCCGGTCTTGAGGGCATGGACGTCCCGCTGCGGGTCGCCGTCATGGGCTGTGTCGTCAACGGCCCGGGCGAGGCCCGCGAGGCCGACCTGGGTGTGGCCTCCGGCAACGGGAAGGGCCAGATCTTCGTCAAGGGCGAGGTCATCAAGACCGTTCCCGAGGCGAAGATCGTCGAGACGCTCATCGACGAGGCCATGAAGATCGCCGAGCAGATGGAGAAGGACGGCGTCGCCTCCGGCGAGCCCGTGGTGACCACGGCGGGCTGACCAGGGTCCGGGGGTCGTCGGTCCGGCTCTCACCGGTCGTGGTCCCGGCGGGCGCGGCCCGTCCGTCGGGTGCGGCTCGTCCGTCGGGTGCGGCCCGCACGCCGGCGGCGGAGGCCGTCGCCGGGCTGTAGCAGCCCCACGACCGGTCCGCACGGCCCGCCCGTGCGCGCTCCCGTCCATACCGACCCGCCCTTGTTCGCTCTCGCCGTACGCCCGCGCACGCGCTCTCGTCGTACGCTTGCGCGTGCTCTCTGCGTACGACCGCTCAGGCGCGCTCTCGCCGCGCGGCCGGCCACGGCCGTGCGGCGGCGTGATGCTCTGGCCCCGGGTACAGTGCCAGCAGATCGTTCCCCACGCCCACGGGCCGTACGGTGAGGCGCCGAGACGTTGCTGACCACCACCTCCCTCAGGGTCGTCGGACCCGCCGAGCTCCCGGAGGCGCTCCGTGTGCTCCGCCGGGAGCCGGTGAACAACGCCTTCGTCACCGCCCGCGTTCTGGCCTCGGGCCTGGACCCGTGGCGTCTCGGCGGCGAGATGTGGGGCTGGTACCGGGACGGGCGCCTGGAGGCCCTCTGCTACAACGGCGCCAACCTCGTTCCGCTGTGCGCGGGCCCCGAGGCGGTCCGCGCGTTCGCCGAGCGGGCGCGCCGCCAGGGCCGCCGCTGCTCGTCACTCGTCGGCCCGGCGGGCCCGACGAGGGCGCTGTGGGCCGCTCTGGAGCCGTCGTGGGGCCCGGCCCGCGAGGTGCGGGCCAGCCAGCCGCTGATGGTCGCGGACCGGATGCCGGACGAGGTCGCCCCCGATCCGCTGGTGCGCCGTGTCGCCAGGACCGAGATGGACGTGGTGCTGCCGGCCTGCGTGGCCATGTTCACCGAGGAGGTCGGCGTCTCCCCGCTGGCCGGCGACGGCGGGCTCGTCTACCAGGCGAGGGTCGCCGAACTCGTGGGGACCGGACGTTCGTTCGCCCGTATCGAGGACGGCCGTGTGGTCTTCAAGGCCGAGATCGGCGCCGCCACCCCCGAGGCCTGTCAGATCCAGGGCGTGTGGGTGGCCCCCGACCGGCGCGGCGAGGGGCTGTCCGAGACGGGGATGGCAGCCGTCCTCGCTTACGCGCTGCGCGAGGTCTCCCCGCTGGTGAGCCTGTACGTCAACGACTACAACGCCCCGGCGCGGGCTGCCTACCGCCGCGTCGGCTTCCGCGAGATCGGCACGTTCACCAGCGTCCTGTTCTGACCGTCCGGACAGGCGACCGTTGCCGCCGAGCACGACCGGTCGCCCGGCCCCGTACCGGGCTCCGGCTCACGTCCGCGCCCCCGCCTCGCGTTCCCGCCCCCGGCTGCCGTTGTGCCGCCTCTTCGCGCGGGCACGGTGGAGGAAGTAGCCTCCCCGCCATGCCGCACACAGCCGGGGCTCAGCTCCCGGACCCCCGGGAAGTGGTCACCGGCCCGCTCGACCTCACCGCGCGCGTCGACGAAGCGCTCGCCGTCCAGGCCGTCGCCTTCGGCCTGACCGACGACGAGGTGGGGGTGCGCAAGTACATCGTGCAGCGCCACATGACCTCGCCGGGCGCGCGCGCGTTGGGTGCCACCACCGAGGGTGACCGTCTGGTCGGCTTCGTCTACGGCATGCCGAACGACCGCTCGCACTGGTGGTCCACGGTGGTCGAGCCGTATCTGCGCCAGGAGGGGAACGAGGGGTGGCTGGAGGACGCCTTCGTCATCACGGAGTTGCACGTCCACCCCGCCTTCCAGCACCGGGGAATCGGGCGGGAACTGATCACCCGGCTCACCGACGGCGCGGCCGAACCCCGCTCCCTGCTCTCCGCCCTCGACACCGACAGCCCGGCCCGGGCCCTCTACCACGGGCTCGGCTACCGCGACCTGGCACGGCGGGTGCAGTTCCCGAGCGCGCCGCAGCCGTACGCGGTGATGGGGGCGCCGCTGCCGCTGCGCAGGCGGTGACATTCGGTTTCCGTGCGGTCGGTCCGGCCGGATAGGCTCCGCATCGACGAGTTCCGTCGATGTCGCCAGTACCGCCCGAGCAGGAGTCCCCATGGCAGCCCGTGTCCAGCGTTTGTCCCGGTCGATGCTGAAGACGCTGCGTGACGACCCGGCCGACGCCGAGACGCTCAGCCACAAGCTGCTGGTCCGCGCCGGGTACGTCCGCCGCACCGCCGCCGGCATCTGGACGTGGCTGCCGCTGGGCAAGCAGGTGCTGGAGAACGTCACCCGCGTCGTCCGCGAGGAGATGGACGCGATCGGCGGCCAGGAGGTGCTGCTCCCGGCGCTGCTGCCCAAGGAGCCCTACGAGGTCTCGGGCCGCTACGAGGAGTACGGCGACCTCCTCTTCCGGCTCAAGGACCGCAAGGGCGGCGAGTACCTGCTGGGCCCCACCCACGAGGAGATCTTCACGCAGGTCGTCAAGGACCAGTGCACCTCGTACAAGGACCTGCCGGTCACGATCTACCAGATCCAGACGAAGTACCGCGACGAGGCCCGCCCCCGCTCCGGCATCCTGCGCGGCCGCGAGTTCACCATGAAGGACTCCTACTCCTTCGACGTGTCCGACGAGGCACTCGCCGAGTCCTACGCCGCCCACCGCGTCGCCTACCAGCGCATCTTCGACCGCCTCGGCCTGGACTACCGGATCGTCTCGGCCATCTCCGGCGCCATGGGCGGCTCGGCCTCCGAGGAGTTCCTGGCGCCCGCCGCGGCCGGCGAGGACACGTACGTGCAGTGCCCGCAGTGCGGTTACGCGGCCAACACCGAGGCCGTCTCCGTCACCGTCAAGCCGGCCTCCACGGAGGGCCACGGCCCGGTGGAGAAGCTGGACACGCCGGACACCCCCACCATCGAGACCCTGGCCGCGTACCTGGGCGTGCCCGCCTCCGCCACGTTGAAGAACCTGCTGGTGAAGGTCGACGGCGAGATCACCGCGGTCGGCGTCCCCGGTGACCGCGAGGTCGATCTGGGCAAGCTCACCGAGCACCTGGCGCCCGCCGAGGTCGAGGTCGTCACCGCCGAGGACTTCGAGGGCCGTGACGACCTCGTACGCGGCTACATCGGCCCGCAGGGCGGCATGGCCGGCAAGGCCTTCCGCTACCTGGCCGACCCGCGCGTGGCCCCGGGCACCGCGTGGGTCACCGGCGCCAACGAGGAGGGCAAGCACGCCCGCAACGTGGTCTGCGGCCGCGACTTCGAGGTCGACCAGTACCTCGACGTGGTCGTCGTCGAGCCCGGCGACCCCTGCCCGAACTGCGGCGCGGGGATCGAGCTCGACCGCGCCATCGAGATCGGGCACATCTTCCAGCTCGGCCGCAAGTACGCCGACGCGTTCGAGCTGGACGTGCTCGGCCAGGACGGCAAGCCGGTCCGCGTCACGATGGGCTCCTACGGCATCGGCGTCTCCCGCGCCGTCGCCGTGCTCGCCGAGCAGAACGCCGACGAGCAGGGGCTGTGCTGGCCCCGCGAGATCGCCCCGGCCGACGTCCACGTCGTGGCGGCGGGCAAGGCGCAGCAGACCGAGGCGGCGCTGGAGATCGCCGAGCGGCTCGGCGCGGCAGGCGTCCGCGTGCTGGTCGACGACCGCGCCGGCGTCTCTCCCGGCGTGAAGTTCACCGACGCCGAGCTGATCGGCGTCCCGACCATCCTGATCGCCGGGCGCGGCATCAAGGACGGCCGTGTGGAACTGAAGGACCGGCGCACCGGTGAGCGCGAGGAACTGCCCGTCGACGAGGCCATCGCCCGCCTCACCCAGGGCTGACCCACCGCACGGGGCCCCGCTGTGCCGGGGCCCCGGTCACAGCCAGGCGGCGAACTCCAGGAGCATCTCGGCGTCAGGCCCGTTGCCCGCCGCGTGATGGCGGCAGGCGGACTCGACCGCACGGTAGAGGGCCCACTGGCGGACGCGCTCGCGCGGTACGTCCAGGGAGTCGGCGAGCTTGTTGACGCGTCTGCGGGTGGCCGCCGCCGAGCCGGTGGACGCCATCAGGTCGTGCAGCCGGTCGCGTACCAGCCGTGCCAGGTCGTAGGCCGGCTCCCCGATGAGCGGGTCGGGGCCCACGGTGAGCCAGCGGGCCCGCTGCTCGGGTGTGGCGGCGGCCAGCACCGCGCCCTGCCGGAAGTCGCCGTGCAGCAGCACCTCGGGCCCGGGCGCCGGCTCGGCCAGCATCGCCTCGCGGGCCTCCAGGGCCGCGGCCACCAGCGGCTCCGCGTCCGGTGGCACGGCGGTACGCATCGTCGCCGCCTCGGCCGCGGTGTGTGCCGCCACCGTCTCCAGGCGGTGCTCGGCGGGAGGCGGTACCCACAGGCGCCGGACGACGGAGACCGCCTCCAGCGTGGCCTTGGCCTCCGGCAGCGACCGCAGCGACACCTCGCACCGCAGCCGCTCCAACAGCAGTACGCCTTCCTCCTCGGCCGCGCGCAGCACCCGCACGGCGCCCAGTCCGTGCCAGGCGGTCAGCGTCTCGCGCTCGCGGGCGGCCCGCACCGGCGCCGACGCCTCCTGCGGGGCGAACACTTTCAGCGCACCGGGCGTGCCGTCCGCCTGCCTGACCAGCACGACGAGGCTGCTGCGCCCGCCCGGTGTCACCACCCGTTCCGCGTCCAGGTCCCACTGCTCCAGCCACCGCCGAAGCAGCGCGGGCAGTCCCCGCAGCCAGCCCCGTGCGGCGTCGGCCGCCTCCCGGTCGGGTTGCGCCTCCAGGGCACGTACGAGCCGCTGCGGGGGGTCGAGGGGCAGCACGGAAGCCATTCCGGGGCGGACCTTTCGTCAGCGCGACACGACAGTGGGGTCAGGCGGCAGCGGGTTCTACGGGCGGTCGGGGACGGTCACGACGGTCACAGGGCATCGGGAGCGCCCGAGCCGTTCGGCCCGCCGGAGGGGGAGGCGGGTGCCTCCCCCGCTCCCAGCTCGGTGAGGCCGGGGAAGGCGACACCGCTGCCTTTCCAGCGCACCGAGCGGACCGCGGCCTCGCGCAGCGCGTCGGCAGCCGCACGCCGCCGCCCTCCCTCGCTTGCCCGCACCAGATCGGCGTACACCCCCGCGAGGCGGTCCTCCAACTGGGCCGCGAGGCGCACGGCGGCGTCGCTGTCGGGCACGGCGAAGGGCAGCGCGTAGGAGGCGGCGGCCGGTTCCGGGTCGCCGCCCAGCGAGCGGATCGTGCGGCGCAGCGCGTCCCGGCGGGAGCGGTGGGCGTCGAAGCACTCCCGCACCTGGCTCTTGCGGTCAGGATCGATGCGTCCGCCGACGACTCCGTAGCCGTAGACGGCGGCGTGCTCGGCACGCAACGCGGCCTGCACGGCGCTCAGTTCCCTCATCCGTCCGTCGCCTCCGCGCCCTGTCCGCCGTCGTCCTTGCCGCCGCCTCGGGCGTCCTGTCCGTCTCCGCCCGAGGCCTTGCTGTGCTCGTCGAGGAGGAAGCTGTGCGCCGCACCGCAGGCGGCTATCGAGGCGAGCAGCCTGGCGACCTGGGGCGGCGCCGCGGCGAGCGCCTTCGTCCGAGCGGCGGAGAGCCACCGCTCGGCTTCGGCGAGCGCGGCGAGAGCCTTCTGCTCGTCCTCGGGGACCGAGGAGGTGTCCGGGCTGGGCGGCTTCACCGACGGCTTGGGATCCGCCCCGCTGCCCGGCTGCCGGTCCCGCCGCGGCGGGACCGAGGGCGAGGGGGAGCCGCGAGAACCGGACGGTGCGGGGGAGGGGGAGCCGGTGCCGGACTCGCTGCCGCGCAGCACCCTGGCGTGCCGGGCGACCTCCGCGCGCAGCGGGCGCAGCCGCGCGGCCGTGGCGGGGTGCACTTTCGCGGTGCCGTCGTAGCGGGCCAGCAGGTGCTCGCTGTCGTGGGCCGCCCGGCTGCGCAGCCGGGCGGCGGCCTCCTGGCGCGCCGCGTCGTCCGTCCCGTCCGCCGCGTCCGTGCAGCCCGCGGTGAGCGGCAGTGCGAGAGCCGCGCCACCGGCGCCGAGCGCGCCGGTCAGCAGCGACCTGCGGCGCGGTCGGGCCGCTGCCGGTGACGGGGTGAGCGACATGTGCACTCCCTGAAGGTGGACGGCGGGCTCGGCTCGGGCGGGGGGACGGGCGGACCGCCCGGTGGCGGGCACGCGCAGGACGGGACCGGACCGGGCCTGGGGGCACCGTGGCGGCACGCCGCTCACCGCCCCGCGAGAGTACCCGGGCGGCTTCCCCACGCTGCCGCGGGCCACCCCGCCGGAACGTTCACGCACCCGGACGCCGCACACCGGGCGCCACGCACCGGACGCTGTGCGCCGGTCGCCGTGCACTGGGCGCCACGCACCGGGCGCCGTGCGCCGGTCGCCGTGCACTGGACGCCGCACACTGGGCGCCACGCACCGGACGCCGTGCGCCGGTCGCCGCGCACCGGACGTCGTGCACCTGACGCTGTGGGCGGCCGTGCGCCGGTCGCCGTGCATCTCACACTGTCGGCCGGGGCAGCCGGGCAGCCGGGGCGGCAGCCCGCGGGGCGCCGTCGTCCCCGCGACCGCGCGTTCGGCAACCGGGTCCGCGCAGCCCGCCACAGACGATAGGCTTGGGCGGCGACACGCCCCTGTCACGAGGCCCCCCTACAACAGCACACGCGGCCGAGGAGTCACCCGGATGAGCACCACCCAGAGCGAGAGGCTGCGCGGACTGCTGGAACCGCTCGTCAGCAAGAGGGGGTTGGATCTCGAAGAGATCGCAGTGACCCCGGCCGGAAAGCGGCGCGTGCTGCGCGTCGTCGTGGACGCTGACGACGGGGTCCAGCTGGACACCTGCGCCGAGCTGAGCCGCGCCTTCTCCGAACTGCTCGACGAGAGCGACGCGATGGGCGGCGCCCCGTACGTGCTGGAGGTCACCTCGCCGGGGGCCGACCGCCCGCTGACCGAGCAGCGGCACTACCGCCGCGCCACCGGACGGCTCGTCAAGGCGCAGCTGACCGACGAGGCGGGCGGCGGCGAGGTGACCGCCCGGATCGTCGGTGTCGACGAGGAGGGTGTCGACCTCCAGGTGCCGGGGGTCAAGGGGCGCAAGCCGACTTCCCGCCGGCTGGCGTTCGAGGAGATCGCCAAGGCGCGGGTCGAGATCGAGTTCAACCGCAAGGCCGCGGACGCCGCCGGCGCAGCGCGGCCGACGTCCGCGGCGGGGGCCGCCGAAGCCGCCGAAGACGACGAGAAAGAGGAGGAGGCGTAGCCGTGGACATCGACATGAGTGCCCTGCGTGGGCTGGTCAGGGAAAAGGAGATCTCCCTCGATCTGCTGGTCGAGGCGATCGAGTCGGCCCTCCTCATCGCGTACCACCGCACCGAGGGCAGCCGGCGTGACGCCCGCGTCGAGCTGAACCAGAAGACCGGGCACGTGACGGTCTGGGCGAAGGAGAGCGCCGAGGAGCTCGAAGAGGGCGCCCAGCCGCGGGAGTTCGACGACACCCCCACCGGTTTCGGCCGCATCGCCGCGACGACGGCCAAGCAGGTCATCCTGCAGCGGCTGCGGGACGCCGAGGAGGAGGTCACCTTCGGCGAGTACGCGGGCCGGGAGGGCGACGTCGTGGCGGGCGTCGTGCAGCAGGGCAAGGACCCCAAGAGCGTGCTGGTGGACATCGGCAAGCTGGAGGCCATCCTGCCGCCGCAGGAGCAGGTGCCCGGCGAGGACTACGCGCACGGCACCCGGCTGCGTACCTATGTGGTCCGGGTGGCGAAGGGTGTGCGCGGTCCCTCTGTGACGCTGTCGCGCACCCACCCCAACCTGGTGAAGAAGCTCTTCGAGCTGGAGGTCCCGGAGATCGCGGACGGTTCGGTGGAGATCGCCGCCATCGCCCGCGAGGCCGGCCACCGCACCAAGATCGCCGTGCGGTCGACGCGCTCGGGGCTCAACGCCAAGGGCGCCTGCATCGGCCCGATGGGCGGCCGGGTGCGCAACGTCATGGCGGAGCTGCACGGTGAGAAGATCGACATCGTGGACTGGTCGGAGGAGCCGGCGGATCTGGTGGCCAACGCGCTCTCGCCCGCGCGGGTCAGCAAGGTGGAGATCATCGACCTGGCCGCCAGGTCGGCGCGCGTCACCGTGCCCGACTACCAGCTGTCACTGGCCATCGGCAAGGAGGGGCAGAACGCCCGGCTGGCCGCCCGGCTCACCGGCTGGCGCATCGACATCCGTCCGGACACCGCGGACGCCACCGCCGCGGACGACGCCGCCGGCCAGGTGGCTGACCAGGACTGAGATCCGCCGCCCGGCGCGGTCCGGCCACGGTGTGTGGTCGGATGCTTGCGTTCCGGCTGCGAATGCGTAACGACGTCCTTGCCCCCCAAGGGGTTACGGGGCTTCGGGGAGGTAGACTTAACCAGTGTCTGGCCGGACGCGCGGTCGGTCGCGCCCTCAGCGGACCTGCGTGGGCTGCCGGGAGTGCGCCGACAAGGACGCTCTGCTGCGAGTGGTGCTGATCGGGGGCAGCGTGATCCCCGATCTTCGCGGTAGGCTGCCCGGTCGGGGTGCGTATCTGCACCCCGTTCCCTCCTGTCTTGAGCAGGCCGTCCGGCGCCGGGCGTTCAACCGGGCCTTCCGGGGTCCGGGTCCGTTCGACGTCGCACAGCTGCGCGAGCAGGTGGAGCGCAACGCACAAGCACCGAAAGAAGCCCGTACGGAGCGTCCGTACGGGGAGAGGTACCTCGCGAGTGGGAAGTAGGTCGAGATTGCGATGAGCACTCGATGAGTACGCGATGAGTACGCCCATGCATCAGTAGCGAAGGTCCGGCGGACGATCTCCCCCGGGCCGTAAGGAGCGAAGTGGCTAAGGTCCGGGTATACGAACTCGCCAAGGAACTTGGAGTCGAGAGCAAGGTCGTCATGGCCAAGCTCCAGGAACTCGGCGAATTCGTCCGTTCGGCGTCCTCGACCATCGAGGCGCCGGTTGTCCGAAAACTGACTGACGCGTTCGACGCGAGCGGTGGCGCGAAGAAGTCCGCCGCGAAGCCCGCGGCGCCCAAGAAGGCCGCCCCTGGGCCCGCCGCGCCCAAGCCGGGCGCGAGCGCACCGAAGCCGGGTGCGCCCAAGCCGGGGCCCAAGCCGGCCCCCGAGGGTCCGGTCACCCCCGCGCCGAGCCCGGCGCAGGACGAGGCCGGCCCCGCCGAGACCCCGAAGCCGGGCCAGGGCCCCAAGCCCGGGCCCAAGCCGGGTCCGCAGCCCGCCGCACCGGCCAAGCCGGACTTCCAGGCGCCGCCGGCCCCGAGCGGGCCGAAGCCGGGCGGTCCGCGTCCCGGCAACCAGGGCCCCAAGCCGGGCCAGGCGCCGAAGCCGGGCGGCCAGGGCCGTCCGCAGGGCGGCGGCCAGGGCGCCAAGCCCGGCCAGGCCCCCAAGCCGGGCGGCCGTCCGGCCGGCCCGCGTCCGGGCAACAACCCCTTCACCTCCGGTGGCTCCACCGGGATGGCGCGCCCGCAGGCGCCCCGTCCGGGTGGCGCGCCCAAGCCGGGCCAGCCCCCGAAGCCGGGCGCTCCCAAGCCGGGTCCCGGTGGCGGCGGCGCCCAGGGCGGCGGCCCGCGTCCGCAGGCCCCCGGTGGCCAGCGTCCCTCGCCGGGCAACATGCCGCGTCCGCAGGCCCCGCAGGGCGGCGGGCCGCGCCCCGGCGGTAATCGTCCGAACCCCGGCATGATGCCGCAGCGTCCGGCCGCGGGTCCGCGTCCGGGCCCGGGCCGTGGCGGTCCCGGCGGCGGTGGCCGCCCGGGTGGCGGCGGCGGAGGCCGTCCCGGCTTCGGCGGTCGTCCCGGTGGCGGCGGCGGTGGCCGTCCGGGTGGCGGCGGCGGTTTCGCCGGTCGTCCGGGTGGCGGCGGCGGTCGTCCCGGCTTCGGCGGTCGTCCGGGTGGTCCCGGTGGCCGTGGTGGCACGCAGGGCGCCTTCGGCCGTCCCGGCGGTCCGGCGCGTCGCGGCCGCAAGTCGAAGCGGCAGAGGCGCCAGGAGTACGAGCAGATGCAGGCGCCGTCCGTCGGCGGTGTGATGCTGCCGCGCGGCAAGGGCGAGACCGTCCGGCTGTCGCGTGGTGCCTCGCTCACGGACTTCGCGGAGAAGATCAACGCCAACCCGGCGTCGCTGGTCCAGGTGATGTTCAACCTGGGCGAGATGGTCACCGCGACCCAGTCCGTCTCCGACGAGACGCTGCAGCTGCTCGGCGACGAGATGAACTACGTCGTCCAGATCGTCAGCCCGGAGGAGGAGGACCGCGAGCTGCTCGAGTCCTTCGACATCGAGTTCGGCGAGGACGAGGGCGGCGAGACGGCGCTCATGCCGCGTCCGCCGGTGGTGACCGTCATGGGCCACGTCGACCACGGTAAGACGCGCCTGCTGGACGCGATCCGCAAGACCAACGTCATCGCGGGCGAGGCCGGCGGTATCACCCAGCACATCGGTGCCTACCAGGCGGCGACGGAGGTGAACGGCGAGGAGCGCCGGATCACCTTCATCGACACCCCGGGTCACGAGGCGTTCACCGCCATGCGTGCCCGTGGTGCCAAGTCGACGGACATCGCGATCCTCGTGGTCGCGGCGAACGACGGCGTGATGCCGCAGACCGTCGAGGCGCTGAACCACGCCAAGGCGGCCGAGGTCCCGATCGTCGTCGCGGTCAACAAGATCGATGTCGAGGGTGCCGACCCGACCAAGGTCCGCGGTCAGCTGACCGAGTACGGGCTGGTGGCCGAGGAGTACGGCGGCGACACGATGTTCGTCGACATCTCGGCGCGCGAGGGGCTGAACATCGAGGAGCTGCTGGAGGCGGTCGTCCTCACCGCGGACGCCTCGCTCGACCTGCGGGCCAACCCCGACCAGGACGCGCAGGGCCTCGCGATCGAGGCACACCTCGACCGCGGTCGCGGCGCCGTGGCCACCGTGCTGGTCCAGCGCGGCACGCTCAAGGTCGGCGAGACCATGGTGGTGGGCGACGCCTACGGCCGCGTCCGCGCGATGCTCGACGACAAGGGCGAGAACATCAAGGAAGCGGGTCCCTCGACCCCCGTCCTGGTGCTGGGTCTGACCAACGTCCCGGGCGCCGGCGACAACTTCCTGGTGGTGGACGAGGACCGCACGGCACGGCAGATCGCCGAGAAGCGCGCGGCGCGCGAGCGCAACGCGGCCTTCGCCAAGCGGACCCGCCGCGTCTCCCTGGAGGACCTGGACAAGGTGCTCAAGGCGGGCGAGGTGCAGCAGCTCAACCTCATCATCAAGGGCGACGCGTCCGGTTCGGTGGAGGCCCTGGAGTCCTCCCTGCTCCAGCTCGACGTCGGCGAAGAGGTCGACCTGCGCATCCTGCACCGCGGTGTGGGTGCGGTCACCGAGACCGACATCGACCTGGCGACCGGCTCCGACGCCATCGTCATCGGCTTCAATGTCCGCGCCGAGGGGCGTGCGACGCAGATGGCCGAGCGCGAGGGCGTGGACGTCCGCTACTACTCGGTCATCTACCAGGTGATCGAGGAGATCGAGGCGGCCCTCAAGGGCATGCTCAAGCCGGAGTACGAAGAGGTCGAGCTGGGTACGGCGGAGATCCGCGAGATCTTCCGCTCGTCCAAGCTGGGCAACATCGCCGGTGTCCTCATCCGCTCCGGCGAGGTGCGCAGGAACACCAAGGCCCGCGTCGTGCGCGATGGCAAGGTCGTGGCGGAGAACCTCAACATCGAGGGCCTGCGCCGCTTCAAGGACGACGTCACCGAGATCCGCGAAGGCTTCGAGGGCGGTATCAACCTCGGCAACTTCAACGACATCAAGGTGGACGACGTCATCGCCACCTACGAGATGCGGGAGAAGCCCCGCGGCTGATGGCTCCCTTCCGCTCGGACCACCACCCTGGGGGGTGGTGGTCGGGCGACGGGTGGGCGAGATGCGGGAGAAGCCCCGCGGCTGACCCTGTCTCATGGTCCGGGGCCGACCGGCGGAAGTTATTCCGTCGATCGGCCCCGGCCGTTGCGTGTACGGTGCGAGTGACGCGTACGCCACCGGCTGCCGCCGGCGGCGCCCCAAGTGCCCCACGGGTGGCATGACCCGCACTGTATGTACGTAGGGACGCTGTCCTTCGATCTGCTCCTCGGCGACGTGCACTCGCTCAAGGAGAAGCGCTCCGTCGTCCGCCCCCTCCTCGCCGAGTTGCAGCGCAAGCACGCGGTGAGTGTGGCGGAGACGGGTGAGCAAGGCCTCTACCGCAGGACCCGCATCGGTCTGGCGGCTGTCTCCGGGGACGCGGGGCATCTGACCGACGTGCTCGACCGCTGCGAGCGGCTGGTCGCGGCACGCCCCGAGGTGGAGCTGCTGTCCGTCCGGCGGCGGTTCCACGGCGAAGACGACGAGTAGACCAGCCGGACGCCCGGTACCCGGGATTTCCGGCGACCGGGTACATGGACCGGGTTCGTACCGGTCCCGTCATCGGGACCGGCGCCGGGTCCGAGCCCGGATGCGGACGGACATGGGGAAACCCGGGTCCGTACGGGCAGCCTGACTCGGGCACCCGGACCCAGCCGGCCCGCGGAGCGGGAGAAGGCTGGGGAACGAACAAGACGCGGAAACGCGAACAGACGCAGGAAGCCGCCGCGCGTGCGAGCGCGCGGCGCGGAGCAAGGAGACGGACCAGTGGCCGACAACGCACGGGCCCAGAGGCTGGCGGACCTCATCCGTGAGGTGGTCGCGGAGAAGCTGCACCGGGGGATCAAGGACCCGCGGCTCGGCACACATGTGACCGTCACGGACACCCGGGTCACCGGCGACCTCAGGGAAGCGACGGTCTTCTACACCGTTTACGGCGACGACGAGGACCGCAAGGCGGCTGCGGCCGGGCTGGAGAGCGCCAAGGGCGTCCTCCGCACCGCGGTGGGCCGGGCGGCGGGCATCAAGCACACGCCGAGCCTGGCGTTCGTCGCGGACGCGCTGCCGGAGAACGCCAAGACGATCGACGACGCGCTCGCCCGCGCCCGGGCCGCCGACGAGGAGGTGCGCAAGGCCTCCTCGGGCGCCTCGTACGCAGGGGAGGCCGACCCGTACCGCAAGCCGGGCGAGTCCGAGACCGACGGGCCCGAGGACGCTGGCGACGGCGAGGACGAGAGCGCCTGAACCGTGGCACGCAAGAGAGACAACGGCCCGGGCGGGCTGCTCGTCGTCGACAAGCCCGCCGGGTTCACCTCGCACGACGTCGTGGCCAAGTTGCGCGGTATGGCACGCACCCGGCGCGTCGGTCACGCGGGCACGCTCGACCCGATGGCGACCGGCGTGCTCGTCCTCGGCACCGAGCGGGCGACCCGGCTGCTCGGGCACCTCGCCCTCACCGAGAAGGAGTACGTGGCCACCGTCCGGCTCGGCCAGGAGACGGTGACCGAGGACGCCGAGGGTGAGATCACCGGCGCGAAGGGCGCCAAAGGTCTCGAACGGGAACGCGTGGACGCCGCCGTCGCCGCACTGACCGGAAGGATCGAGCAGGTCCCCTCAGCGGTCAGCGCGGTCAAGGTCGACGGCAAACGTGCCTACGCCCGGGTACGCGAGGGCGAGGAGGTGGAGCTGGCGGCACGGCCGGTCACCGTCTCCTCGTTCCTGGTCCACGACGTGCGTGAGGAGGCGGCCGAGGACGGCACCCCGGTCACCGACCTGCTGGTCTCGGTGGTCTGCTCCTCCGGCACGTATGTGCGGGCGCTGGCCCGTGACCTGGGAGCGGCCCTCGGTACGGGCGGCCATCTGACGGCGCTGCGGCGCACGCGCGTGGGGCCTTACGGGCTGGACGGCGCGCACACGCTGGCACAGCTCCAGGAGCGGGTGGACGCGGAGGAGCCACTGCCTCTCCTCCCGCTGGGGCAGGCAGCGGCGGCGGCGTTCTCCCGCTGGGACGTCGATGAGGAACAAGCGCGCCGCATCGGAAACGGCGTGCAACTGCGCATGCCGGCGGCGCAGTTCGGCCCAGGCCCTGTCGCGGTGTTCGCTCCCGGGGAGCAGTTCGTCGCTCTGGTGGAGCAGCGGGACGGCCGCGCCAGGAGCCTGGCTGTCTTCGTGTGAGGGACAGCTGCGGCGGGTGTCGCCACGCGGGGCGCCGAGTCGCGCGCGGCGCTGAGTCCCGCGGGGCGCCGAGCCGCGCGGGGAGCAACGTTCCGTCTTCGTGTGGGTGACGGCGCTGCCTGATCTGGTTGCGCCTCGGCCTCCGCCTCCGCCTTCGCCTTCGCCTTCGTCTGCGTCTCCGTGTGGGTGACAGCCCCGCCGGAGACGGACGTGCCTTCGCCTTCGTGTGTCGGTTGTGCCTTCGTCTCCTGTGGGGGACGGCGCTTCACCTGGATGGGCGGGCGCTCGGTGTGAAACGCGGGCGCGGATGGGGGCGCGTTCCGTGCCGGACCTGTCGCCGCTGACCAGCACCGTTCTACGGTCGAGTCTGCGAGGTGGGCGGGGTCAGCACGGAGGTGCACGGATGTCGGCGGTGTGCGGCAGACCCACGCTGGTGCGTGTCTGCGACCTGACGGGCCGGGAGCGCGGGGTCGGATTCCTCGCCGACGCGTGCGGCACCGTCGTCACCAGCCACGAAGCCGTGGACGGTCTCGCCAAGCTCGTCCTGCGTGCGGGTACTGGCAGCTGCCTGGCAGCGGACCGCGACATCACCCCACTGCCCGAGTGGGACCTGGCGCTCGTCCGCACCCAGGGGCTGGACGTCGAGCCGCTGGTCATCGGACGGGAACGCCCGCACGCGGGCGGCCCGGTCCACCTGCTCACCTCCGATGGCACCGTCTCCGCCACCCTGAACGGTCCCTCGGGCGCCGCCTACACCTCCACCGCCCGCCACCACCGGTTGGAGCGGCTGCTCAGGCTGGATTTGCCCGAGGCGGACTGCGCCCGTCTGCGGCTGTCCACCAAGGCGACAGGCGCCCCCGTCGTGGACACGGCCACGAGCGCCGTCCTCGGCGTCCTGGGCACCGCGCTGCACACCTCCCAGGAGGTTTCCCACGCCTTCGCGGTACCACTGCACGCCGCAGCGGAGCTCACCCCCGACGGGCCGCTCGGCCTGCTGCTGCGGCGCAACGCCGCCTGCGCGCCCGGATTCGGGCCCGACCTGAACCTGGCCGGAGTGCTGCGGCTGGCGGCGGCCTCGGTGAGCCGGGTGACGGAGCGCTGCGCCCACGCGGTCGCCCGTCCCGTGGTGGCCGAGACGCTCGACCGTTTCGGTCGCAGCCCGGCCACCGTCGTCGCCCTGACCGGAGACCCGGGCGCGGGCCGCACCACCGAGCTGGCGGCTCTTGCCTCCCGCCGTGCGCGAGGTACCGTCCCCGCTCCCAGCGTCTGGTTGCGCGGCGCCGATCTGCGGGCGGGCGACGGCAGCCTGCGGGACGCCGTCGGCCGCGCTCTCGCAGCGGCGGGCCGGGACCTGGCCGCTGCGTCGCCCTCTGCCCGTGCGGGAGCCGGAGGGGGTACACCCGTCATCGGCGATCCCCGCGACACGGACCCCGATGTGGTGGCCCGCCTGGCACGTGCGGCGGGCCGCCCTCTCCTCGTCCTTCTGGACGCGCCGGAGGAGATGCCGCCCTCCCTCGCATCGGTGCTGCGCCAGTGGGCCGTGCGCACCGCCGGCTGGTTGCGGACGACCGGCGTACGGCTCGCCGTGGCCTGCCGCCCCGAATACTGGGAGCGGACCGGCGCGCTGTTCCCTTCGGACATGCTGTACACCGCGCGGTCGGCTGCCGGGTGCGTCCGGCTGGGCGGCCTGTCGCCGCAGCAGGCCGCCCGCGTCCGCGCCGCCTACGGCTTGCCTGACGATGTCCTGGCGCCCCGTGACGCGGGGCACCCCCTCGCCATCCGGATGCTCGCCCAGGTACGTGCCGCACAGGGCTTCCGTGGCGAGTGCGGCGAGCCGCAGACGGCGGGAGACCAGTCCCGGTCGGCGGGGAGCGCGTGCGAGGCGCGGCCGGGAAGTGGGGCGCCACGGCCGGCACGGCACGAGATCCTCTCCGCCTTCTTCGACCTGCTCTGCCTGCGCGTCGCACACCGTCTCGCCGCGCGGGCGGGAAGCGGCGCGACGGAGGACGCTGACGGAACGGCACCGGTGCGATCGGACCCCGCGACGCCGCGCCGAGCGACGCCTCCGCCCGCAGCACCACCCCCCGCGACCGTCCGCAGGCTCGCGGCGCGGGTGTCGGGACAGTTGCACGACGCCGCGCGGCGCTGCCTGGAAGACGGAGGCGGCGAGCTGAGCCGTGCGCTCTTCGACGGCCTCTTCCCCTGGAGCGGCGGATGGGCCTCCGCTGTGCTCGCGGAGGGCGCCCTCGCACCGGCGGGTGACGGGTACCGCTTCGTGGACGAGGAACTCGCCGACTGGCTCCAGGGCGGCCATCTGGAACTCGACCGAGCCTTGGAGACGCTCGTCCACGAGAGGGACCGAGCCGGCGGGGCGCCGGTGCCGAGGCACCGCATCGGCCCCGTTGTCCAGGCGCTCCTGCTCTGCGACCGCAGGGAGGGCCCGGAAGTCCTCGCGCCGCGCCTGCGCCCGCTGGTGGACGTCCTCGCAGCAGGCAGCACGGATACCGACGCGGTGTGGTGGGCCGCGCACCTGCTGGGAGAGACGCTGCTGCGGATGCCGGACGCGCACCTGTACCCGCAGGTGCTCAGGGGCCTGGCAGCGTACGTGGCCGACCGGGGGTACGACGCCGCAACGGAGGACGGATTCGGCCCCGGCTTCTGGCGCGCGCTGCCGTTGCGGGCGGACCACAAGGCGGAGCTGCTGCGTCTGCTGCTGCCCGTCGACCCGCCCGCGGACGCTCTGCGGGAACAGGGCCGCCGACGCGACCGGTACGTGGACGTACTGGGCGAGCTGCTGGCAGCCCAGCCCCGCACCCTTCAGCCACTGCTGTGCGAGTGGTTCAGCGACCTGCGCCCGTTGCGAAGACGGGCGGACATGCCGTGCGAGCCTCCGCCCACCGTCGCGGCGGCCGCACAGGCGCTCCTCCACACCCACCGAGGGTGCGCCGTGGACGACCTGTGTGACGCGCTCGCGACGGTCACGCACCCCCGCGCCGACGACCTGCTCGCCGAGCTGGCCGCCGACGAGCCGTCCGCGCTGTGTCGCGCGGTGCGCCGGTGGGCGCGGGACCCGCGCGACCAACGAGCGGCGACCGCCGCCACCTACGCGGTACGGCTCGCCCGCCGGAACGGCACGGAAGACGACCGCGCGTCGCTGCGCGGGGCCGCCCGGGCGCTGCTGCGCCGCGCGGACAGTCACGGTTCGCACGAGCTCGCGCTGGCCGTGCTCGTGCGTGATCCGCGCAGCCGTCCGCGTCACCTGGAGGCCGCGCTGCGGCGCTTCGCCACAACGGGTGGCAGCGAACTGGCCGCCGCGCTGGCCACCGCGTGTACGACCCACCCTGAGCAGGTGTTCGCCGCCTTCCACGCGCTGCTGACCGATCCCGCCTCCGCCGCGGCGCGATCCCAGGCGGTACGGTCCCTCGCCTGCCTGCGTATCCCGGCCCTCGCCCGACGGGCGGCGGTGCTCGTGCGGGCGCATGCGGCGGTGAGCCCCTGGCTCGCCCGCGAGGACGTGGCCGCCTACGTGGAGGTCAGGCTCCGCCACGGGCCCGCCGCCCGCGCGGTGCTGCGCCCCTTGGTGGGGGAGCTGTTGCGCGACCAGGGGCCCGCGTTCCGGACGCGGCTGGCCCGTACGCTCGGCGCCGGCCACGGCCGCGTCCGCGACGAACTGCTCGAGCTTCTGGTGGCCGGCGAGTCCGAGACCTCCGTCCTGGAGGCCGCGCTGGAGGCGGTGGTGCGGGGCGGGGCGGTGCCGGCCCCTCGCCAGGGCGACCACCGCCCGGTCGCGGAGGCGCCTGGGCACGTGCCCCCTCACGTGTCCGGAGAGGCACCCGCGGACGCGTCATGGCAGGCACCTTCAAAGGTGTCTCGGCAGGCGCCCTCGGACCCTGGGGAGAAGGGGCAGGGACGGGAGGAGCAGCTGGTACGGCGGATCGGGCTCCGCATGGGCACGATCGCTCGGGGCGCCGCCGCCTTCGACCGGACGCTTGCCCGGCTCGCCCCCGAACGGTCCGGGTGATCCCGCGACGGAACGACCGGCCGAGGGAGAGTCGCGGTGGGCCGTCGGTGCCCGTCCGCCGGTGCGCCGACCGGTCTGGAGGTGGGTCCGTGCGGGGTGGAGGCGCATGGCATGGCACCCTTGGACCGGCGAGACCCATCGTCATCACCATCGGCTGAAGACACTGGCGAACCAGGTAGCGACGAGGAGCAGACGTGCAGCGCTGGCGTGGCTTGGAGGACATCCCCGAGGGCTGGGGGCGCAGCGTCGTCACCATCGGCTCGTACGACGGGGTGCACCGGGGGCACCAGCTCATCATCGGCAAGGCGGTACAGCGCGCCAGGGAGCTTCAGGTGCCCGCCGTCGCCGTCACCTTCGACCCGCATCCCAGCGAGGTGGTGCGGGCCGGGAGCCACCCCCCGCTGCTGGCGCCGCACCACCGGCGCGCGGAGCTCATGGGCGAACTCGGCGTGGACGCCGTCCTGGTGCTGCCCTTCACCGCCGAGTTCTCCCAGCTCTCGCCCGCCGACTTCGTGGTGAAGGTCCTGGTGGACAAGCTGCACGCGCGCAGTGTCGTGGAGGGGCCCAACTTCCGTTTCGGCCACAAGGCGAAAGGCACCGTGGCGTCCCTCGCCGAGCTGGGGGAGACCTACGACTACGAGGTGATCGTCGTCGACCTCTTCGAGCGTGACCGCAGCGGTGAGGCGTTCTCCTCCACCATGGCGCGGCGGCTTGTCGGCGAGGGCGATGTGCGCGGTGCGGCCGAAGTGCTCGGCCGTCCGCACCGGGTCGAAGGGATCGTGGTGCGGGGAGCGCAGCGCGGCCGGGACCTGGGCTACCCCACGGCGAATCTCGACACACTCCCGCACACCGCCGTTCCGGCCGACGGCGTGTACGCGGGCTGGCTCACGGTCGAGGGCGAGGCCATGCCGGCGGCGATCTCCGTCGGGACGAACCCGCAGTTCGAGGGCACCGAGCGCACCGTCGAGGCGTATGCGATCGACCGCGTGGACCTGGACCTGTACGGGATGCACGTAGGGGTCGACTTCCTCGACTACATCCGAGGCCAGGAGAGGTTCGACACGCTCGACGCGCTCACGGCACGGATGGCGCAGGACGTGGACGAGGCGCGGGCGACGGTCGCGGCGGCTGACGGGAACTGAGCGTTCTTCAGCGGAGGGAGGGGCCTGCGGAGACTTCCGCAGGCCCCTCCCTCCGCTGCTTCCCGCTTGCTGCCGCGCGCTCGCTCGCCTCAGCCGCGCGTCCTGTGTGGCGCAAAGGTGCCGCGTGTCCCTGTGAGGGTGTCCCTGTGAGGCGACGGTCCGGCCCCGACCCCGGGTGCGACCGGAGCGGGGGCCGGCCGGTGACTACTGCTGCCAGCCGCTGCCCTGTTGGGGCTGCCCGGGCTGACCCGCGCCACCGGGCGGACCGGGGTAGCCGTAGCCGGCGCCCCCACCGTACGGGGGCTGCGGCTGAGCAGGCGGCGGGCCGCCGGGCCCGGGGACGCCGGGCTGCCCCGCCGGGGCCTGTCCCGGTACACCGCCCTGGCCGGGCACACCGCCCTGGCCGGGCATCGGCGGGGCGAGTTGCGGCGGGGGGTTGCCATCCGCCGTCCACAGCCCCTGCTCGCGCTGCGCACGCACGAAGTCCTCAGCGATCATCGCGGACAGGTTGAAGTACGCCTCCCTCGTCCGCGGCCGCATCATGTTCAGGTCGAGTTCGGCACCGGCCGACAGGTGCTCGTCGAACGGGACGGTCACCACGCCGCGGCAGCGTGTCTCGAAGTGGGAGACGATGTCCTCGACCCTGATCATCTTTCCGGTCTCGCGTACCCCGGAGATCACGGTGATGCTCCGCTGCACGAGGTCCGAATAGCCGTGCGCCGCCAGCCAGTCCAGCGTGGTGCTCGCGCTGCTCGCCCCGTCCACGGACGGGGTGGAGATGATGATCAACTGGTCGGCCAGGTCGAGTACTCCCCGCATGGCCGAGTACAGCAGGCCCGTGCCCGAGTCCGTCAGGATGATCGGGTACTGCTTGCCCAGGATGTCGATGACGCGCCGGTAGTCGTCGTCGTTGAACGTCGTCGAGATCGCCGGGTCGACGTCGTTCGCCAGGATCTCCAGGCCGGACGGCGCCTGCGAGGTGAACCGGCGGATGTCCATGTAGCTGTTGATGTACGGGATCGCCGTCACCAGGTCGCGGATCGTCGCGCCCGTCTCCCGCCGAACCCGGCGGCCCAGCGTGCCCGCGTCCGGGTTCGCGTCGATGGCGATGACCTTGTCCTGGCGCTCGGTGGCGAGCGTGGACCCCAGAGCCGTTGTCGTCGTCGTCTTGCCGACCCCGCCCTTGAGGCTGATGACGGCGATCCGGTAGCACGACAGCACCGGCGTGCGGATCAGCTCCAGCTTGCGCTGCCGCTCGGCCTCCTCCTTCTTGGCGCCGAACCGGAAGCGACCTCCCTTGTTGCCCGACTGCGGACGTGGCTTCTTCTTGCTGTTGATCAGCCGGTCCGAGGACAACTCGACCGCTGCCGTGTATCCCAGCGGCGAACCCGACTGGTCCGTCCGCCGCGGGTCGACGGCGCCCGGGTGCGGATGGAGCGGAGCGTGCGGCTGACCCGGTACCTGCCCCTGAGGCTGAGCCGGGTGCTGCGCTTGGGGTTGTGCCTGCGGCTGTGCTTGGGGCTGTCCTTGGGCACTCGGCAGCGGATGTGCCGGGGAGGCAGGCGGCTGAGCCTGCCCCTGGCCCGGCAATGGGGGCTGCTGCGGCTGTTGCTGGGGCTGTGCCTGGGGCTGCGGCGGTTGCGGCTGCGGGGGGACCTGCTGCCCGGGAAGCGAGCTCTGCCCCGGAACGGGGCCGTTGCCCTGCACGGGCCCGGGCCCCTGACCCTGGGGCTGCTGCGGAGCGCCGGCGGCCGGGGCCGGGTACTGTCCGGGCCAGCCCTGCTGGCTCTGCGGAGGCACGGGCGGACGTTGCTGCCCGTGCGCCGGTTGACCCGGCTGCGCCTGATCCTGCGGCAACGGGTAACCCGGCTGCGCCTGCGGTTGCCCGGCCGACTGCGCGGGCGGCACCGCGGCACCACCGGGGGGCTGCTGCTGTGCTGCCGGGCCCTGCGGATAGCCGTAGCGGCTCTGCTGACCGTACTGCGGCCCCTGCTGCCGGCTCTGGCTCTGCTGTCCCCGCTGGTCCTGAAGACCGGACTGCGACGGCTGTTGTGGCTGCTGCGGCGCGTAGGGGGAGGCGGAGCCGTCGTGCGAAGCCTGCGGCTGCGCCGGGCCCTGACCACGTGGAGCGTCCTGCCCGCCCTGACGGGAAGCATCGGGAGGCGACACCCACGCCGCGTCAGCGGCCGGCGCGGGCGCTGCGGGGGCGGCGGGTTGGAAGTCCGGCGGCAGTGGCGGCAGCGACTGCGCGCCACCAGCGGCGCCCCCCGCCGTACCGCTCGGAACGCCGCCTGCCGCGGAGTCACCGCCACCGGCGGCGGGTGAGCTGCCGGCGGTGGGGGAGGTG
>NZ_JASKYT010000689.1:0-1120 GCF_041028275.1 Streptomyces sp. PU-14G | reverse complement strand
GCCCCGGCCCCGGCRCSGCAGCGGRWCCCCCCGAGGCCGCGGCCACCGCGGGTGCCGCCACCGCGGGGTCGGTGGCCGCCCGCCGCGCGCTGGACGGGCTGCGGCCCGAGGTCCTCGCGTCCGTACGCCGCCGCGCCGACGCCGCCGAACGCGCCGCACGCGCCGGGGACCTCGACGTGCTCATCGCCTACGACCTGCGCTTCTGGCGGGAGCTGAGCGGCCTGCTCGGCAACCCCTACGTCTGCGACTTCCTCGACAGACTCCGCGTCCAGTGCTGGGTCTTCGCCGTCCCCCTCCTGCGCGCGCGGACCACCCTGCGCGGTCGCCTGTGGTCGGGCCACAACGCCCTGCTCGACGCCGTCGAGAGGGGCGACGCACGCGCCGCCCGCGACGTCCTCGCCACCTACAACCAGCACGCGCTGGCGCAGGTGGGCGTCATGGACGCGCATGCGGACACGCATACGGACGCGCACACGGACTGAGCGCTCCCTGCCGGCCGAGGCCACGGATGGGGGCGCTCCCACCGACTGAGAGCCGCCCCGCCCGGGTATCCCGCCTCGGCAGAGGCAGGGCGCAGTGCTGCGGGGAGCACTACGCTGTGCGCACTGCAGGTCCCTGACGGTATAGGAGCGCCCCTTGGCCTGTGACCTCTGGCTGGTACCCCTCGTCGACGTGCTCTGCCACAGTCCCGACAACCCCTTCTCCGAAGAGATCGCCACCTACGACAGGGTGCTCACCGAAGCGGGACTGCCCACGGTCCCCGTCTTCGGCTACATGCCGGGGCTCTCCGGCGACGTCGCCCCCGCCGCCGGATTCGACTACGAGGCACTGCACTACCTGCGCCGCGCCTACCTGCTGCTGGCAGCGGGCCTGGAGGTCACGCCCGTGGGGGAGTTGGGCAGCGACTACGAGCAACTGCTGGAGATGTTCGAGCAGACGGCGCAGCAGTCGCACCTGGTGTGGCACTACGACCACGCCGGAACCTACATCCCGGTCGACTTCCCCGCCCCCCTGTGCGACGACGAACTGCTGGAGGGCGGCGGCCCGCTGGGCTCCAGCCACGGCCTGCTGCGCGAACTCCACCTGGTGGGACCGCACCTGGGCATCGACCCCGACAACC
>NZ_JASKYT010000688.1:0-1283 GCF_041028275.1 Streptomyces sp. PU-14G | reverse complement strand
GCCCTGGGCAGGCGGGCGACCCCCGGCCGCCCTCCTGCCGCGGGTCGCCCGCCTGCCCAGGGCCGTCCACGAGCAGAGGGGA
This sequence comes from Streptomyces sp. PU-14G, assembly GCF_041028275.1. Classification (NCBI taxonomy): domain Bacteria; kingdom Bacillati; phylum Actinomycetota; class Actinomycetes; order Kitasatosporales; family Streptomycetaceae; genus Streptomyces; species Streptomyces sp. PU-14G. The sequence goes on along the minus strand of NZ_JASKYT010000688.1, from coordinate 1,201 downwards.
CTCGCGTCCCGGCGTGACGAGGCGGAGGAGAATACGGCGGGCCAGCTCGGCCTGAGCGGCGCTGAGTTCGCAGTAGACCTGCTCGGCGGTGCGGACGACGGCGCCGTGCAGCCCGCCCGCCGCCTCGTACGCGGTCTCGGTCAGGGCACGGCCGCTGCGGTGGCGCCAGGTCTCCAGCAGCGCGTGCGACATCATGGGCAGTCCGCCCGGGGCGTCCTCGACCTCGTCCAGGAGACGGTCGGTGAGGGAGCGTTCGACGATCAGCCCGTACGCGGTGGCCGGGCGGACGATGGCCTCCCGCAGCTCGGCGCGGGTCATCGGCCCGGCGAGCAGCGTGGCGTCCTGCAACGCCGCGGTCAGCCCGGGGTGTTCTGCGCACCTGCCGAGGAAGTCGGCTCGCACCGCGATGACGACGCGGAGACGGCTGTCGGCGTCGGCGGCGGCGACGAGGCGGTCGATGAACGTGTCCCGCTCGGCCGGGTCGGCACCGAGGGTGTACAACTCCTCGAACTGGTCGACGATCAGCCAGGTGTCGGCGTCGGTGCCGGGTACCGGCACGAGCCGCTCGGCGTGCGTGCGCAGCGGGTCCGCGCCGGGTGTGAGGATCCGTACGGCCGCGGGGATGGACTCACGGTCGCCGGCCCCCTCGCCGTCACGCGGAGTGCGCAGCCGAGGGATCAGGCCGGCGCGCAACAGTGAGGACTTGCCGCTGCCGGAGGGGCCGAAAACGGCGGTGAAACGGTGCTTGCCGTTCAGCTCGACCAGCCGTTCCACGAGCCGGTCGCGGCCGAAGAACAGTTCGGCGTCACCCGGTTCGAAACGGGTGAGACCGCGATAGGGCGGTCGGGAGGCCCCGTCGCCGTTGCCCTCGGCGGCCACCTCGGCCGACGCCTCGCGCCAGCGCCGCTCCCACTCGATCACGTCGCCGCCGCACGCCTTGACGTAGGCGAGCGTCACCGCGCGGGTGGGCAGTTGCTTCCCGGCCGCCGCCTGCGACAGCGCGGTCACCCCGTACCGCGCGCGCTGAGCCATCACCCGGTACGTGGGCTTCCCCGCGGACTCGCGCAACGCGCGCAACGCGGCGGCGAACCGGGGGACAGGACCCGCCTCGGGGTCCAACTCGCCCTCACTGCGCCCCGGCCCCGCTCCCGGTCCCGGCCCTCCTGGCCCTGGTGCTGTTCCTCCCGACACCTGCCCGCCC
>NZ_JASKYT010000687.1:0-1268 GCF_041028275.1 Streptomyces sp. PU-14G | reverse complement strand
ACCCGGTGTGCCCGGCACCCGGGCTTGCGAGTATGGTCCTCATCTGCGCTTCCGTGCGCGGAACCACGCGCACGGCCATACCGACTGGGCGGAGGGTCCGTTGTCCCGTTTCCGGCTGATCAAGGCAGTGCTCGGCCCGCTTCTTCGTGTGGACAACGGACCCTCCGCCCAGTCGGTATGGCCGTGCGCGGAACCACGCGCACGGCCATACCGACTGGGCGGAGGGTCCGTTGTCCCGTTTCCGGCTGATCAAGGCAGTGCTCGGCCCGCTTCTTCGTGTGCTGTTCCGGCCGAAGATCGAAGGGGCCGACCGCATTCCGGGTTCGGGTCCGGTGATCCTGGCGGGCAACCACCTCACCTTCATCGACTCGATGATCCTTCCGCTGGTCACCACGCGCCAGGTCTTCTTCATCGGCAAGGACGAGTACGTCACGGGCAAGAGCCTCAAGGGCCGTCTGATGGCGTGGTTCTTCACGGGCGCCGGCATGATCCCCGTCGACCGGGACGGCGGACGCGGCGGGGTCGCCGCGCTGATGACCGGCCGCCGGGTACTGGAGGAGGGCCACCCCTTCGCGATCTACCCGGAGGGCACCCGCTCCCCCGACGGCCGCCTCTACCGGGGCCGCACCGGCATCGCGCGGCTCGCCCTGATGACGGGAGCACCGGTCGTGCCGTTCGCGATGATCGGCACGGACAAGGTGCAGCCGGACGGCAAGGGCCTCCCGAAGATCGGCGGTGGCCGCCGCATCACCGTCCGCTTCGGCGCGCCTCTCGACTTCTCCCGCTACGAGGGCATGGACCGCGACCGCTACGTGCTCCGCGCGGTCACCGACGAGGTGATGAGCGAGGTCATGGAACTGTCGGGGCAGGAGTACGTGGACGTCTACGCGACGAAGGCGAAGGCGGCGTAGAGCGGTTCTCCTGCGGAGGGCTTCCTGCGGTCTGGCCTTACCTTCCGGTAAGGGGGTGCCACTCGCGGCTGCGAGCGGGCTGCGGGTGGGTTGTGGCTTGGCGCGCCGTTCCCCGCGCCCCTTCGGGGCGCCCCCCCGCGCGCCGTTCCTCGCGCCCCTGCGGGGCGCCCCCGCTAGTCCTCCTCGGCCGGCACCTCCTCCAGGCGCTGCCCGCGCAGCAGGCGCCACGCCAGCACGGCCGCGGCCAGCAGGATGACGGCGCCGAAACCGGCGCCGAACCGCAGGCCTTCCGTGAAGGTGTCCCGCGCGACGTCCAGGCRGCGCRYGSACGGYGCCGSGCKGSGCMKMGCMCTGCTC
>NZ_JASKYT010000686.1:0-1101 GCF_041028275.1 Streptomyces sp. PU-14G | reverse complement strand
GGGGCGGGCGGTGCGCAGCGGTGCGTCTCGGACACGGAGATCCTTTCGCAGGGAACAGCGGGGTCGCGCGGGTCGGGGCGCCCCGGCCCGGCGGCTGAGGTCACTTGACGGAGCCGGCGGTCAGGCCGGCGACGAGGTAGCGCTGGAGGAGCAGGAATCCGGCGACGAGGGGCACGCTCACCACCAGGGAGGCGGCCATGACCTGGTTCCAGTAGACCTCGGTCTGCGTGGAGTAGCCCTGGAGGCCGATGGAGAGCGTGCGGGTGGCGTCGTTGGTCATCACCGAGGCGAACAGCACCTCGCCCCAGGCGGTCATGAACGCGTAGACGCCCACGGCGACGATGCCGGGGGTGGCGGCGGGTACGAGGACGCGGAACAGTGCGCCGAGCGCTCCGCACCCGTCCACCTTGGCTGCTTCGTCCAGGTCGCGGGGGATGGAGTCGAAGTAGCCGGCCAGCATCCAGATGGACAACGGCAGGGTGAAGGTCATGTAGGTGAGGATCAGTGCGCCGCGGGAGCCGTAGAGGGCGATGCCGGTGGCGTTGCCGATGTTGACGAACAGCAGGAACAGCGGCAGCAGGAAGAGGATGCCGGGGAACATCTGCGTGGAGAGCACCGTCACGGTGAAGACGCGCTTGCCGCGGAAGCGGTAGCGGCTGACCGCGTAGGCGGCGAAGGTCGCCACGACCACCGAGCACAGCGTCGCGGCGGCGGAGACGAGGAAGGAGTTGAGGAAGTACCGGCCCAGCGGCACCGTCTCCCAGATGTCCAGGTAGGGGCGGATCGTCAGGTGGGCGGGGATCCAGCGGAAGGAGCCGGTCACGTCCTGGAGCGGTTTGAGAGAGCTGCTGAGCATCACGTAGAGCGGGGTGGCGGCGAAGACCGCCAGGAGTGTCAGCAGGATCCGCCGGGTCCACAGGAAGGAGACGGGCGCGGCCATCGGACTGCGCGCCGGGCGGTTGCGCCCGGTGCGGCGTTCACGCCCTGCGCGGCGTTCACGCCCTGCGCGGCGTTCGTGCCCTGCGCCGCTTTCACGCCTTGCGCGGCGGGTGCCGTCGGGCCGGTCGGGTGCGGCACCACGGGCGGAGGCGGGGGTGGCGA
>NZ_JASKYT010000685.1:0-1249 GCF_041028275.1 Streptomyces sp. PU-14G | reverse complement strand
GCTGCCGTCCGCCCCCGGTACGTGCACGAGTCCGTCCTCGAGGTCGTAGAGGTCCAGGGACTCACGGATCGGGCGGATCAGGGCGGCGAGCCTGTCCTGCTGGAGCTCGGTGACGTACGGCTGTCCGGTCAGCACGGTCACATCGATCCGCAGCAGTCGCGCCACCGCCGAGATCAGGTCGGGCGACGCGTTCTTGCGGCCTTCCTCGACCTGCCGTAACAGGCTGTAGGAATAGGGGATCTGGGCGGCCATACCGCGCTGGGTCAGTCCGGCCAGTTTGCGTTGGTGGGCGATACGGACGCCCGCGTGTTCTTCCTTCAGCCCGCGCATCCGCGACTCCGTTCGACTTTCCGATGCCCCGGCACGGTACGCACGGTGACGTGGCGAACCGGTTTGCGGCCGGGATCACCACTCGATCGAGTTCCGCGAAGTTGCGCCGGTGGGGCGGGGTGTGAGAGAGGCGCACGAGACGGCGAAAGGGCGCGGAGAGGGCGGGAAAGGTGCCCGGCGGGCATTCATGGTGGGATGCGCCTATGACCTCACGTGTCCTGTACCTGCTCGCCTGCGCCGCACCACCCGTGCTGCGGATCGCCGATGTCGTCCGGGACGCCCGGCGAGCGGGCTGGGATGTGTGCCTCGGTCTCACGCCGACCGCGGCGCACTGGCTGGACGGTCAACTGCCCTCCCTGGAGCGCCATTCCGGACGCCCCGTGCGCTCCGGGTACAAGCTCCCCGGCGGCCCCGACGTCTGGCCGCCCGCGACGGTGGCCCTGGTGGCACCCGCGACGTTCAACACCCTCAACCAGTGGGCACTGGGCATCACGGACAAGTTCGTCGTCGGTTTCGCCGCCGAGGCGATCGGCAAGGGCATCCCTTTGGTGACGATGCCGTGCGTGAACGCCGCCTACGTCCGGCACCCCCAGTTCGCCCGTTCCCTGGAGGTTCTGCGGGGCGCCGGTGTGCGGGTGCTGTACGGGGAGGGCGGTTTCGTCCCCGAACCCCCGGGGCAGGGCCGCCCCGGCGCGTTCCCGTGGAATCTCGCCCTGGAGGCCGTGGAGCAGGCCGCCGCCAAGGTGTGAGCCCGGCCACAAGAAACGTCACCGGGCGGCGAGTCCCGGCCCTGGCCGACGAGGGCCGCACCGAGGGCTGAGCTCCGCCCCGGCACGGCTGCCGGCTCCCTGCCCTTGGGACCGGTGCACCTGCCGGTCCGGGGCCCGGGGGTCCGGGGCCCCGGGMMSTCRGGGSMGGG
>NZ_JASKYT010000684.1:0-1668 GCF_041028275.1 Streptomyces sp. PU-14G | reverse complement strand
GTCCCCGGCCGCGGTGGTGGCTCCGGCCGGGCCGGTGCGGGCGGGGGTGCCGATACGGGCTGCCACGTGGACGGTCCGCTCGGCGCCGCACGCCGGTACCGCGCTGCCGTCGGCTTCCAGGGCGACGAGGTCCCCTTCCGGGGACAGCGTACGGGTCCGCCGCGAGGTGTCCGCCGAGTCGGCGACCACCTCTGCTCCGCGAGGTGTGCTCGCCTGCCGGCGGCGGGGCGTGCTCGTCTCTCCGCTGCGAGGTGTGTTCGCCTGCCGGCGGCCGGGCCTGCTCGCCTCTCCGTTGAGGGGCATGCGCGCCTGCCGGCGGCCGGGCGTGCTCGCCTTTGCGCTGCGGAGCGTGCGTGGTCCTCCGTTACGGGGCGGCCGTGCGGTGCTCCGCCGCACGGGCCCCTCGGAGCCGCCCGCCACCGTGGCCCCTGGAGGCGCCACGCGGGGTCACTCCGCGCTTCCCGCGAGCCAGCTCACGGCCTGGTGGAACAGCCGCCGGTAGCCCGCCCACTCGACGAACTCGGTGGGGGCCCAGTGCGGGGAGATGTCGGAGGCGAAGGCGAGCGTGCGTCCCGCGCCCTCGTCCCGCACGGCCAGCAGCGGGCGGGACTCGACGGTGGCCAGCACCCGCGCGTCCGGCTTGGCGGTCAGCTTCTGGTAGCCGAGCAGGAGGGGCCAGGTGGCGTCGAGTCCGGCGGTGACGGGGTGGTCCTCGCCGGACAGTTCGCCGGTGACCCCTTCGGGGCACTCCACGCGGTCGTCGTAGGGGAGGATCGAGACGGGCAGCACGGCCTCGACGGGGGTGTCGTGGTAGTTGGCCTTGGCCTGGAAGCCCTGGAAGCTCAGATAGCCCCCGGCCATCGCCAGCCCGCCGCCCCGGCGCACCCACTCCGCGAGCAGCTTCAGGCGGTTGGGGAAGGGGCGCCCCTGCGCGAAGACCTGCGGAGGCAGCAGCAGGGAGTTGGCGCCGATGTCGGAGAGGATCACGACGTCGTAGGCACCGAGCTTCTCCAGCGTCTCGGGGAAGTCGGTCGCCACCGCGTGCGAGGGCAGGTGCGTGACCTGGTGTCCCTCGGCCTCCAGCGCCTCGATGAGCGGGGTGGCCCCGATTTCGAGCTGGGCGTGGGGGAAGGCGTCGTAGCCCTTGAAGTCGGTCGAGGCGTTGATCCAGGACTCGCCTGCGAGCAGGACGCGGGCCATGCTTGTCTCCTCGGTGTTGCGCAAAAATTGTGCTGTCTTGCTTGTTGTTGCGCAACGTTAGGACTGCCGTTGTGCGCAGTCAATGGGTGGAGGAAGAAAGACAGTCGGTACACTCTCGAGCTACATGCGCACACCGGCGAAGAGGAGGAGAGCGTGACCCTGGCCCGTGTTGCGCAACACGCACACGTCTCGGCGTCCACGGTGTCCCGGTATCTGCGCGGACAACTGAAGGTGAACCCCGAGACCGCCGGACGTATCGACGCCGCGGTCCGCGACCTGGGGTACGAGGCACCGCCCGCCGCGGCCCCGGAGCCCGCACCTGAACCCCGAGACCGCCGGACGTATCGACGCCGCGGTCCGCGACCTGGGGTACGAGGCACCGCCCGCCGGCCGCGGCCGTGGCGGCGATCTCCTCGGCCAGTTCGGCGAAGAACGGGTTGACGAGGTCGGGCACGATCAGTGCGATGA
>NZ_JASKYT010000683.1:0-1220 GCF_041028275.1 Streptomyces sp. PU-14G | reverse complement strand
CCCAGGAGTGCCCGGGCCCACGGAAGGCACCTCGGGGGGGCCGGGCGACGCTCGCCGCCCGGCCCCCCCCCGGCTCCGGCCTCGCCCGGCCCCGCGCTCCGGCTTCGCCGGGCTCCGCGCAGCGGTCACGGCGCGGCGGTTACCGTACGCGTTCACCCGTGCGTGGGATGGACAGCGCAGCTCTCGTTGCGTAAAGTTGCGTGAAAGTCGGTTGTTTCATGCACCTTTACGCAACGGACCCGTTGGGGTCCGGTCCCAGGAGGGGGTGCTCGCGCATGGGCGAGACGTCATACATGGAGCAGGAGCTGCGCAGCCAGCCGGAGACGTGGCGGGCCGCGGCGAGGATCGGCTCCGGGGACACCCCGCTGCCCGCTGCGGGCGCGCGCGTGGCCGTCGTCGGCTGCGGCACGTCCTGGTTCATGGCCCAGGCGTACGCGGCCCTGCGGGAAGGCTCCGGGCAGGGCGTGACGGACGCCTTCCCCGCTTCGGAGGCCTTCCTCGGCACGGCACGCGGCTATGACGCCGTGGTCGCCATCACCCGCTCCGGTACCACGACCGAGGTGCTGCGGGTGCTGGAGGAGCTGCGGGGCGGCACCCCCACCGTGACGGTGCTCGGTGACGAGGACACCCCCGCCACCTCGCTTTCGGACGAGACGGTCGCGCTCCCGTTCGCGGACGAGAAGTCCGTGGTGCAGACCCGGTTCGCCACCTCGGCCCTCGCCCTGCTCCGTGCCCACCTGGGTGAGGACATGGCGGGCGCCGTCGGCGACGCGGAGGCGGCGCTGTCGGTCCCGCTGGAGCAGGAGTGGCTGGATGCCGAGCAGTTCAGCTTCCTCGGCACGGGCTGGACGTTCGGGCTCGCCAACGAGGCGGCCCTCAAGATGCGGGAGGCCTCGCAGAGCTGGACGGAGTCCTACCCGGCCATGGAGTACCGGCACGGTCCGATAGCCATCGCCGCGCCGGGGCGGGTCACCTGGCTCTTCGGCCAGGCACCCGAGGGGCTGGAGGGCGACGTCGTGGCGACGGGCGCCCGGTTCGTGCACCACGGCGGCCGTGACCCGCTGGCCGATCTCGTCCTGGTGCACCGCGTCGCGCTGGAGCGGGCACGGGCGCGGGGGCTCGACCCGGACAGTCCGCGGAGCCTGACGCGTTCGGTGATGCTGGGCGGCTGAGCCGGCCGGAGCGCGCTCGCCCGCTCCGGGCTTCTCCCCGCCCCAGCC
>NZ_JASKYT010000682.1:0-1129 GCF_041028275.1 Streptomyces sp. PU-14G | reverse complement strand
GCCACCGGCGGTGGACAGGTGCAGAAGGCGGGCGGGCTGCTGCGGCGTGCTCTCACCCGCGGCGACGTGACGGCGGGAAGGGGACCACGTGCCTGAGGAGGCCGAAGCGTCGCGGGGCGCCCCCATCAGGGTGCTGCTGGCGGATGACGAGCACCTGATCAGGGGGGCGCTGGCGGCACTGCTGGCGTTGGAGGACGACCTCTCGATCGTCGCCGAGGCGGCTTCGGGTACCGAGGCGGCGGCCATGGCGACCGCGCACCGCCCGGACGTGGCGGTGCTCGATCTCCAGATGCCGGGCGCGGACGGGGTGCGGGTCGCGGCGACGCTGCGCGAGTCGGTGCCCGGGTGCCGGACGATGATCGTGACCAGTCACGGCAGGCCGGGGCATCTCAAACGGGCGCTGGCCGCGGGCGTGCGCGGATTCGTGCCGAAGACCGCGTCCGCCGAACAGCTCGCTCAGATCATCCGTACCGTGCACGGCGGCAACCGTTACGTGGATCCGCAGCTGGCGGCGGACGCCATCAGCGCCGGGGACTCGCCTCTGTCGGCGCGGGAGGCCGAGCTGCTGGAGCTGGCAGCGGACGGTGCGCCGGTGGCGGACATCGCCGCACGTGCGTCGCTGACCCAGGGCACCGTCCGCAACTACCTGTCGGCCGCCGCGGCGAAGCTGGGCGCGGAGAACCGGCACGCGGCGGTCCGCATGGCCCGCGAGCGGGGGTGGATCTGAGCGGAGGCGCCGAGGTCCCGAGCCAGGAGAAGTACGGCTATACTGGGCCGCGCACCACGGCGGCCCGTGCCGGGCCGAGGGTGGGGCACGCGGACGTAGCTCAGTTGGTAGAGCGCAACCTTGCCAAGGTTGAGGTCGCGAGTTCGAGCCTCGTCGTCCGCTCAGCGCAGTGAGCATCGTGCGTCTCACGGAGGAAGGCCCCGGTCGTCTCGACCGGGGCCTTCGCCGTGTGTCCACCGCACCGCGCTCGGCCGTGTGTCCACCGCACCGCGCTCGGGGTGTCGCCGCGCCCCGTCCGGGTCAGCTCCAGGGCACACCGGTGAGGCGTTCGTAGGCCTCGATGTAGCGGGCGCGCGTGGCCTCGACGACCTCGTCGGGGAGGGCGGGCGSGCCCGCTACATC
>NZ_JASKYT010000681.1:0-1492 GCF_041028275.1 Streptomyces sp. PU-14G | reverse complement strand
GGCGGGGACAGGGGCGGCGAGTGCCGGGAGGCGGCGAAGCAGGCACCGATGCGTCCCGCGGTGCGCCGTCCCTCCAGGTGCAGGCGGCCGACGTTGGCGCGGTCGTCCGCGAGGAGCGTGAGCACAGCGGAAGGGCCCGCCGCGTACGTGGCGACATACCCCGACTCCCCGTGGATCAGCAACTCGCGGAAGGCGCCGCGCCCAGTCGCCTCGTTCATCCGGAAGGCGAGCCCCAGCGCGGCGGCCGTGAGGGCGGCCAGCGGCTCCGCGTCAGGCCGCTGCCCGGCCCGCGCGGGGCCAAAGGCCTCGGCGAGGACGAACCCGTCGACGGTGGCCGCCAGCGCCCCGCCGATCTGGGGAACCCTGGCCAGCAGCCCGTGCAACTCCTCGCTCACGCCCGGCTCTGCCGCCACGAGCACTCTCCTTTCGGCACGCTGCCACAACCTGCTGATCACAGTCCCTCCAGTGCGTCCCTGAGCCTGCGCAGCAGCGCGACGTCCGGGTCAGGGAACACGGCGGGCGGCGCCACGCCGTGCCCCTCCCGTGCGGTGTCCGTGGGCGGAGAGGGAAGCGGGGCAGCCGCTGCGGCCGGCGGCGGGGCGATCGCCGGGCCCGGAGGCGCGGCCGGCGCCGCGGTCCGAACGGGTCCGGCCGCTCGGCCCGGCGTGTCCGTACGCGCTCCGGCGCCCCGCGGCACGACCAGGCCGGCGGCTGCCAGCCGGCGCAGGTCCATGAGCGTGTGGAAGGCGGGGCGGCCCAGGGCGCGTGCGATGTCGGTGGCGTTGCGCACGCCGTCGGCCCGCTCCAGCACCGCGAGGCGGCGGGCGGGCACCAGCCCGGCGGCGCCGTCCGCTGCCGGTCGTCGCACCGGTACCCCGGGCGTGGACGTGCCGGGGCCGGTTCGGTCCGCTGCCGCGGTCGGGACAGGCGGCAGGACGTCCAGGCGGGCGTCGGGCCAGACGCGGTCGAGAAGCGCACGGCGGCGCGCCGTCTCCCGTTCGGCTGCCGCGAGTGCCACGGCACCGAGGGCGGCCCCGCCCGCGGTGCCCTCCAGCCAGTGCCGCACCCCTTCGCGGAAGCGTCCTGGCCCGTCGCCCGCGGACTCCAGCACGAAGAACGCCGCGTCGTACAGCGCGAGGCGCGCGCACAACTCCAGCATCCCGCCCGGTATCTGGCCCGCCTCGACGAGGCACCGGATCGCGTGGGTGCCGCCGTCGGCCGGTGGAACGGCACCCGGTGGGGCCGCGGGGTGGCGCCGGCCGGTGCGCAGACGAGACCCACCGCCCGCCAGCAGCAGTTCGAGCGCGGGCGCCGCCGGGCTCTCCGCGTGGGCGATCCGCCCCTCGACGAGGAAGAGGGTGCCTCCCGGTCGGGTGAAGGCGCCGGTGGCGCGCTCCTGTGCGAGTCGGTGCAGCATCGACGGAGCGCTGGTGGGGGGCGCGGGAGCGCACGAAGAGGCGTTCTGAGCGGGGCCCGCCGGGGTGTGCCGCGC
>NZ_JASKYT010000680.1:0-1810 GCF_041028275.1 Streptomyces sp. PU-14G | reverse complement strand
GTCCTAGGGGCGGGTGGGGGAGGAGGAGGTCCGCACAAGTGGAGGCACTGTATCCGGCTGCCGTCCCTGGTCCGCCGGCGAGAGCGCGCTGGTCACCCGAACGCAGTCGGCGCGGACCGCGCGCCAGGACGCGCCGGGGGCCGGCCGCGGGGGCGGCCGACCGTCTCAGCCGAAGCTCAGTCGAACCGGGTCGCGATCGTGTTCCACAGGGAGTCGAAGAACTGGCGGGACTCGGCTACGAAGGCCGCCTCCTGTTCGTCCCGGGTTTCCGGACCACTGGTGGAGCGGAAGAGCTTGGCGGTGAGGCCGAGCACGTCGTACAGGGACAGTTGTTCGCCCTGGAAGGCGGCTTCCTCGTTCCTGACGACCTGGTAGTAGCCGATGAGGGCCTCGTGGTGGTTGAGCAGGTAGAGCTTGTGCGTGGGGGTGAGGGGGACGGCGCGGACGGTGAGGGACACCTCGACGCCGAACCTGGCCAGTGAGGTCAGCGAGTTGTCGACGGCGTGCACGTAGCTGGTCTGCATCTGGTGCAGCCGCTGGCGTGGCTTGGGGTCGTCGGGGTCGTCGATGAGGCGGGGGAGCCCCCCCCCCCCCCCCCCCCCCCCCCCCCCCGGCGGGGGAGGGCGAGACGGGCGTCCAGGCTGGGGACGAGGACGCGGGCCGTGACGGTGCGGGGGGTCAACCGCCCTTCCATGACCTGGCGTATGGGCCAGGCGAGGGCGTTGTTGAGGGTTTCGGTGGTGAGGGAGAAGGCGTCGACGGTGACGTGCTCGGCCTGGAAGGCCTCGTGGAGCCGGTCCGTCAGCTCGACGCCGGCGCTGCGGGGGGCTTCGGCGTGGTGGTCGGGTTCCGCCACGGTGGGTGAGGAGCCGCGGCCCACGTTCTGGAGGAGGCCTTCGCGGGTGAGGGCGGCGAGGGCTTCGCGGACGGCGCTGCGGCCGACGGTGAACTCGGTCTCCAGTTCGCGTTGGGTGGGGAGCCGGGAGCCCGGCGCGTACTCACCGTTACGGATGCGCGCGCGCAGAGCGTCGGCGACCACGTCGCGCGGGCGGCGGCCGCTGGTGGAGGCGGGCTTCCTGGTCACACCATCGACCTTACAACTCAGCCGAAAAGTGCGGCAGTTGTCCGTCAGCGGTTTTCAGATGGTGGACAACTGGGAATGCAGTAGGTGAGTTGGTCGCCAACTCGGCCAGTGAATCGCCAAGTTGGTCACACCCTCTCTCGGCCCGCCGGCTCCGAGTCGATCGCCCGTTCAACGACGCATGGGCGCACCCCGCACCTCACCTCCAGCACAGCCGTTCTTCCCGTGCCTGAGAAGGAGGGATCGCCATGCCGCTCCTCGCGCTCGCTGTCGCAGCCGCCGTCGTCTTCTTCGAACAGCTCGTCCAGGTGCGCTTCGGGGTCCTCGGCCTCGTCGGGTTCCTGTTGCTGAGTGTCGGCCTCAAGGCCAGGCACACCGGATGCAGCACCGCCGGCGCGCTGGTGCTCGCCACCCTGCTGCTGCATCCCTGACCGTCCCGCCGCGGCGGGACGGTCGCCGTCATGCCGCCTTCCCCTCCCACTCACCCACGCCACGGGGAAGGCGGCTTGATGACGGAAACCGGCACTCGGAACGCGCGGTGGCGGCGCGACCACCCTTCCCCCCCCGGGCGGTTCCACGACCAACTTGGCGATTCACTGGCCGAGTTGGCGACCAACTCACCTACTGCATTCCCAGTTGTCCACCATCTGAAAACCGCTGACGGACAACTGCCGCACTTTCCCGCCCAGTTGTTAGGTCGATGGCGTGACCAGGAAGCCCGCCTCCACC
>NZ_JASKYT010000068.1:0-25980 GCF_041028275.1 Streptomyces sp. PU-14G | reverse complement strand
GTATCGCTGCGGCGTCGCTGCCGATGGTCGCCGAGGACCACCCGTTGACGGAAGAGATCGCACAGGCCGAGCAACTCGTCGCCCGGTTCGCCGCTCTGTGAGGACCGCCCCGTTCAGCTCGGCTCAGCGGTCCCCGCCCCGACGCCGGTGCCCGCTGGTCTGTGGCCCGCCCCGCGAGCAGCTTTCCCCCGGTGGCACCGAGCTCGGTGCGTGGCGTGTGGCGCGCCGTGGAAACGCGGGCTGCCCGCGTCGCAGGCCACGCGTGCGGAGACGGGGGTCGGCGGCCCGCCGCACTCGTCGAGCAACTGGGCACGCTCGCGGACGGGGCGGCCGGTCGCGCCATGTGCTGGACGAAGCGGGTCCGGCCGCCTCGCGGCCGGCACCGCCGGTCGGTGGGGCTTACGGCGCCGGCTGGGCCGGCACTTCCTCGTGTGCTGCGTAGACCGCCAGACGCTGAGCGACCGACTCGGTCAGGTCACCGTGTGCGACGGCTCGTGCCTGTGGCGGGGTGAGCCGGACGCTGTCTCCTACGGTGGTCTCCGCCGCCTGCAGGGGCAGCTCTCCGGGGTTCTCGGGGAGAAGCTCGGCGGCCCGGAGGACGTCATCGGGTGCGGGCACCAACGCGTCGGCGACCAGGTGACGGCGACGGCCGCTCAGCTCACCGTCCGCGTCCACGGTGTCGAACCACCAGCCGTCGTCCTGGCCCCAGAACAGCATCCACCGGCCGTCGCACTCCACCGAGATCTCCAGCAGCGCTGAGGAATCGGGGGTGGGCGGCTCCAGGCTGGTCGCGCCGGCACGGGCCCCGAAGGCGCGTGTGACGGCACGCAGGTAGGGGGCATGGGCGCACTCGGACAGCACGCCCGCGAGAAGGTCAGTCATAGCGGCAGCATCGCCTCTGTCCCGGCCCCGAGCCGCGGGGCGCGCGGGAGACGCACGGATTAACACCCTGTCGCGCGCCCGCACACCGTGCCGGCCGGGCGGTCCTCAGGCGATCGGGCAGATGCCCGGGCCGCCGCCCGGCACACGGTGAGGGCACCGTCGGGGCGCGGCGGTCACGGAGTACGGAACCCCCGGAAGGTCACATGTCTCCTGAGCTGGAAACCGAGCTTTTCGTAGAGGGCTATGGCGCCGGTGTTCGCCTCGGCCGCGTGCAGGAACGGGCTTTCGCCACGGGCCGCGATACGCGCCACGAGGGCTCGCAGCAGACGGGCGGCGTGCCCTCTCCCGCGCGCTTCGGGAGCGGTGCACACCGCGCTGATCTCGGTCCAGCCCGGCGGTCGCAGCCGTTCGCCCGCCATCGCCACCAGGACCCCGTTCTCGCGGACGCCGAGATAGGTGCCGAGTTCGTGGGTGCGCTGCCGGAAAGGGCCTGGCTTCGTCCGCGCGACGAGATCGAGCATCTCGGGCACGCTCTCCGCGCCCAACTCGACCACATGGGCCTCGGCCGCGGGGGCCTCGACCACGCGGGCCCCGGCCGCACCGGTTCCGGCACGCGTGGGTGGAGGGACGGGGCGGCCACTGTCTGACCACACCATCTGGCGGCCCTCCAGGGCGAAGACCAGCTCCCAGTCCGGAGGCGGGGTCGCCGAAGCGCTGAACATGTCGGCGAGCTCTCCGCTGCCGAGCAGCCGTGCCAGGTCCGCCCACTGCTGAGGCCCCGGGCCGGCAGGCACCGAGGAAAAGGTCGCGACGTCGGGAAGGTAAGTGGCGACCGGGCCGAGGCGGCGGGCCAGGTGCGCGTGGTGACCGCGGAGTGAGGCGCCCACCGGGTCGTCGAGTACGGCGACGTCGGGCTTCACCAAGGTGCTTCGCCTCTCGTGTCGTACGGGGTGGCGGTGGCCAACTGGACGGGTGGCGGGCCCGTTGTGCTGATCATCCTACGGATGGCCAGTCGGCACCCCGCGCGGAGGTGCCCCTGGCCACCGTGACGGCTGTCCTGTCCTCAGGCGGCGCGCAGGCACTTCAGTCGTCGACGGGCGCGGCCACCGACTCCCCGCCCGGGTGCCGCGTGCGGGCGGGCTCCGGCGCGGTCGGCCGCCCGAGAGGGCCGCCGCGTCGCACTCCCGCGTAGAGGACGGCGCCGTCCACCACGAGACCCGCGCCACGCGGATCGCCGACACCGACACCGGACGCCCGCGGGTGGAGTGCGACGACGGACTCGTACTGCGCGCCGGAGACAGCCGCCCGGCTCACCTGCTCGCCAGGTCACAGGCTGCTGAGGAGAGCGTCGAGGGGCGACGGCACCTGCCCGGGACCGAGCGCCTCGACGAGGAGACGGCCGTAGCGGATCTTGCGCCCCTTCCTGGTGCCGAGGAAGCGCCGCAACTGCGCTTCCCTGGGGCGGTCGCGGTGCGCGGGTTGGTGCAAGAAGGTGTGCCAGGCGCGCAGGTCGCCCTCGCCGCGGACGATCTCCTCGACCCGCGCCGTCCCCAGCGCGCGGATGAGCTCGTCCTCCAGGTCGGCCGCACACACGAAGACGTTCCGGCGCGGCACCCGCGCCCGCGCGAAGCCGCGGTCGAAGAAGCCCCGCTCGCGCTCGTCGCACAGCCCTGCCAGGCGCAGGCCGAGACCGGGCGGCCCGAGGAGACCGGCGTGGCGGCCGACGCTCATCGCCCCGCCCATCGGTACGACGCACACGCCCTCGGCGGCCAGATCCCGCCCCTGCCGTGCGACCAGTGTCTCGACGGCCGCGAGATCACTCAGCCCTTCCAGCAGCACCGCCGTGCGCACACCGAGCCGCACGGCCCAGTCACCCGCCGGTCCGCCGGGCCCACCGCTCGCCCAGTCACCGACCGCGTCCCGAAACGCCCGCATCTGAGCCATGGAGCGAGTCTGCACCTGTGCCGAGGGGCGCGGCACGGAATTGTTCGGCGAGAGCCGCTTCCACGGCCCGCACGCCCCAGTCCTTCAGCAGCGGGAGCGGCCGGCGAGCGTCACGCGCGGCGCGCGGCCCACACGGTGCGCTCGGTACGCACCGCGAGGTCGTCGCGACGCAGGATGCTGTGCGGGCTTTCGGTGTCGAGGAGTTGGTCGAGCGCGGCGAGGTCCTCGGCGGACAGCGCCCCGGCGGCGGTGCCGCGCACGCGTTGCAGACTGCCGAGCGCGTACCGGCCGATCGCCTCGCTGCGGGCGCCCTCGATGTGTACGGAGACGGCGCGTTCGCCCTCGACCGTGAACCCGGCGGCGGCCAGCATCGGCCCCCAGTCGGCGCCGCGGTGCGGCACGTGCTCGGCGTGGAAGCGGTCGCTCGCGGCGTGGCAGCGCTCCTCCAGGCCGGGACGGTCCGCGGGGGCGCTTTCGGGCAGGAAGCGGGGGAAGCCGGCCAGCTCGACGACGGCGAACAGACCGCCGGGCGCGAGCATGCCGTGGACGTTGCCCAGGGCACGGTCGGGGTGGGCCATGTGGTGCATCGAGGCCGAGGCCCAGACCAGGTCCGGTGAGCCGAGGTCGGGCCAGTCGGAGTCGTCGAGATCGGCCTGGACGGTACGCACGCGCTCCTCGACGCCGCGCGCGCACGCTTTCTCGCGCAGCTGCTGGAGGTGGCCGGCCGAGGTGTCGACGGCGGTGACGTGTGCCTCCGGGAAGCGGTCGAGCAGGGCGAAGGTGCCCGCTCCTGTGCCGCAGCCCAGGTCCACGATCTGGCGCGGCTCCGTCGCCAGCGGAAGCCATGCGGTGATGGAGGCCGTGTGTTCGGCGAGAACCTCGGCGTCCAGGTCGAGGATCTCCGCCTGGTCGTCGGGGCGGTGCTGTTGGTGGTGAGGGCCGTGTTGAGCGCCGTGGTGGGGGGTGTGCGAGTGCTGTGAGGTCATGCCGTCACACTAAGCCGGGCATGCCTGCGGGGCATGCTCTCTTGCGCCAAAGGCAAGACGAGGGCGCTGTGTGCTGCCTGTCGCGCAAGGCGGCACGGGTGCCAAGCCGTGGGACGTCACATGCGGCCCCCGTTTCGCAGCCGTATCTCACTCCCGGCGGCCGGTAGCACCGTCGTTGCCGTCCCGCTGGTGGCCCCGTCGGGCGTCGCGGTCGAAGATGCCCAGGACCTCGCAGGGTCCGCGCTCGGCGGCGCCGATCGCGTGGGGCATCATCGTGGGGAACTCGGCGGCCTGGTGGGTCTCGACCCGGAAGCGGTGGTGGCCGAGCATGAGAATCGCGGTGCCCGACAGGACGACCAGCCATTCGCGACCAGGGTGGGCGCGCATGTGCGCGGGGTCGTCGGGTGGCGGGTCGGTCACCCGCTGGCGAATGACACTCATGCCGGGGTCGCCCTTGACGGACCAGCGCATCCGGCCGTGGGCGCCGTCGATGGTCGGGCTGGTGACGACCTCGTCGGCGGCGGTCTCGACGAGCTGGTCGAGCGTGGTGTCCAGAGCGCGGGCCAGGGTCACGAGCTGGTCCAGCGCGAGCCGGCGCCGACCGTTCTCGATGCGGCTCAGCGAGGACTGACTGAGGGCGGCGCGGCTGGCCAGCTCTTCCAGGGACAAGCCCTGCGCGACGCGCAGAGCGCGAATCCGCTTGCGTACGAGACTCTCCAGACCGTCATCGTCTTGCGTCATGAGCAACAGCATATGCTTGACCTGCAAGCTGCCGGCTGTCATCGCACGCCGCGATACGTGGGCGAACCGCACGCCGCGAGCATCCGCTCGGCGGCCGGTGACCCCCTTGCGCCCGGCGGCCCCGGGAGGCGCTGATGGCGCCGGGCGCGCCGGTGGGCGCTGAGGGCCGCCGCAGCGCCCCCGCTTCTCCTCAGCGGTCCGAGCGGTGCCCTGCCCACACGCTGGGGGTGCGGTCGAACCACGGGCTTGCCTGTTCGAGTTGGCCGGCCAGGCGGAAGAGGTGGTCTTCGCGGCCGTGACCGGCGGCGAACTGCATGCCGATCGGGAGCCCCGTCCGTTCGTCGGCCGTCACGGGCACCGACATGGCGGGCGTTCCCGCGACATTGAACGGCATGCTGAAGGGTGAGCGGTCATGGAGGCGGTCGATCCAGCCGTGGCCGTCCAACGCCTCCGCGCCCTCGGTGTAGGTGCCCAGGCGCGGGGGAAGCTCCGGCAAGGTCGGTGTGAGCAGCACGTCGTGAGCGTCGAAGTACCGTGCCAGGCCCCGAGCGACCCGGTTGCGGACCGCGAGAGCCGTGACGAACTGAACGCCGCTGACCCGCTGCCCGTAGTGGTGTCCTGCCAGGGTCGCCGGCTCGAGGGTCGAGGAGTCGACGGGCCGGTCGAAGGCGGCAGCCAGTTCGTCGACGGTGGCTGCGAGGTTCGCCGTCATCAGACGGGCGTTGGCCAGGACGAACTCCTCCCAGCCGACCCCCAGGTCGACCTCGACCTCCTCCACCCGGTGGCCGAGGTCTTCGAGCAGTCCCACGGTGCGGGTGAGGGCGTCGGCCACCGGCGTGGTGATACGGCGTCCGCCCCACCCCCGGGTGAGGAAGCCGACGCGCAGCGAGCCCGGGTGCCGGGCGACTTCTTCCGCGTACGGCCGGGACGGTTGCTGGGCGAAGTAGGGGTCGCCTGGTTCCGGGCCGCGCACCAGATCGAGCAGTGCGGCGCTGTCCCGTACGGTGCGGCTGACGCTGCCGTGTGCGGCCAGGCCGTTGAATACCTCGTCGGCGTCGGGCCCCATGGACACCCGGCCGCGGGTGGGCTTCAGCCCGAAGAGGCCGTTGTACGCGGCGGGTATGCGTAGCGACCCCGCGGCGTCGGTGGCGTGTGCGAGCGGAACCACCCCGGCGGCGACGGCCGCGCCCGCGCCTCCGCTGGATCCGCCCGCGCTCCGCTCCGGATCCCACGGGTTGCGGGTCGGGCCGTGCGGCGCCGGCTCCGTCGTGATGCTGTAGGCCAGCTCAGGTGTCGCGGTACGCCCGAACGTCACGAGGCCGGCGCGCCGGAAGCGCAGCATCAGGAAGGAGTCGGCTGCGGCGATGTTGCCTGCCGCGAGACGGCTGCCCAGTTCCATGCGTCTCCCGGCCATGGAGACTCCGATGTCCTTGATCAGGAAAGGGACTCCGGCCAGCGGTGTGCTGCCGGGGTGGGGCGCGTCGTCGACCGGCCACGTCTCCACGAGGGCGTTGAGCCGCGGGTCGACCGTCTGTGCGGCTTCGCGTGCCGCTGCTTCCAGTTCGACGGGGGTCACTTCGCCGCGGGCCACCAACTCCGCGAGCCCGACCGCGTCGAAGGTCACGTACTCGGAAACTCTCACTGTCTCTCCCAGTGGGGAACGATACCGATGAGCACCTTACGATACCGAGCGGTATCGCGTGGAGCGCACTGGTATCGTAAGGGCGGGATGGGTTCGACCGGACGGACGTCACGGAGTAGTCATGGCAGCGACCGACAGAAGGCCGAGCAGGGTCGCGAAACTGCCGCCGCGTGAGCGCATCCTCGACGCGGCGGAAGAGCTCTTTCAGAACGAGGGGATCCGGCGGGTGGGCGTCCAGGCGATCGCCGAGCGGGCCGAGACCACCAAAATGGCGCTCTACCGGCACTTCGGCACCAAGGACGCGCTGGTCGCGGAGTGGCTCCGGATCGTCGCCGCCGACTACCAGGCGGCCTTCGACCGGGTCGAGGCCGCACACCCCGACGCTCCCAGGGAGCAGATCCTGGGCCTGGCCCGCTTCATCGCCGAAGGGCTTCCGCGGATCTCGTACCGTGGCTGCCCGTTCATCAACTCCCTCGCCGAGCTGCCCGACCGCTCCCATCCCGCGCGGCAGGTGGTCGAGGAGCACAAGGCCCGGCAGACCCGCAGGCTGGTCGGCATGTGCGCCGCGGCCGGGCTGACCGACCCCGAGCAGGCGGCAGCCGAGATCACCTTCGTGCTCGAAGGTGCGCAGGTCAGCACGCAGAACGGAAGCATCGATCAGGTGGGGGACCGCCTGCTGAGAATCGTCGAAGGGGTCGTCGGCGGAGCCGGCGCCCGTCTCGGCGCACCCCGGGCGGCCACCGGCAGCCGTTGAAGGCCCCGCACGCGATCGAACACGTACGAGGATCACGGGGGTCGGCCGGCCCCCACCGGCGCGCCCGGTGCCTCGCGCGTCCCGGCTGAGTGGGTACGCGGCCGGAGCAGAGCCGGTGCCGGGCTTTATAAGCTGGACGGATGAGCGGAAGTCAGCCGTCTGTCCCGTCGCGGGACGAGGCCACCGACGCGGGCGCGGAGCCCGGTCTTCAGTCGTTCGCTGTGGCCCTGCGCCGTCTGAACGGCGAGTTCACCCGGCTGGTGCACGACTTCGCTCACGCCCAAGAGCTGCACGGCACCGACGCCGCCGCGCTCGCCGCGATCCTCGACGCCGAATCACCGATGACTCCCGGGCGGCTCAAGGCGCACCTAGGGCTGACGTCGGGAGCGGTGACCGCGTGTCTTGACCGCCTGGAGCGCGCCGGTCACGTGCGCCGCTGCCGGGACGCGGCCGACCGGCGCGTCGTCCACCTGTACTACGAGGAGGACGCGCGATCGGCGGCCCGCGCCCACTTCAGACCCCTGGCCCAGGCCACCGACCGCGCCCGCGCCCAGCTCGGCGAGGACGAGCAGCGCGCGGCCCTGCGTTTTCTGACCCTGCTCAACTCGGAGCTGCGGGCTCTGCCCTCGCAAGACCCCTGACCCCGGGCGGTGTGCGGACCGCCTAGGCTGTATTTACTTCAAAAATTGAGATAGTCACTCAGTGAGGTAGCTGCAGGGGAGCGCGCATGGTCACCTCCATCCGATGGGTCCGCTGGCTCGTGCCGGCCATCCTGCTGGTCGTCTGGCTGGGCATCGGAGGCGCCCTGGGCCCCTACGCAGGCAAGCTGAGCGAGGTGGCGACCAACGACCAGGCCGCGTTCCTGCCTCGCAGCGCCGAGTCCACCAAGGTCATCGACGCGCAGAAGAAGTTCGACCAGGACGAGAACCTTCCGGCGATCGTCGTGTGGACCGTCGAGGACGAGGACAGCCGTGTGTCCCGACGGCACAGCCAGAAAGCCACCAGGGCGCTCGCCGAGCTCGGCAGCAGCCCCGGCGTCGTCGGCACGCCCTCACCCGCCCTCCCCTCCGAGGACGGTCGCGCGCTCCGAGGCGTCGTCCAGCTCCGTCCGGACCTGGGTGACCGACTGCCCGACGTTCTCGACCGGATCGAACGGGCAGCACAGGACGTGCCGGGGCTGACTGCGCAGATCGCCGGCCCGGCCGCCAGCCGAGCCGACCTCTCGGACGCCTTCGCCGGCATCGACGGCCTGTTGCTCGCCGTGGCACTGGCCGCCGTGCTGATCATTCTGGTGCTGGTCTACCGCAGCGTGCTGCTACCGCTGGTGATCATCATCGGAGCGGTGTTCGCTCTCGCGCTGGCCTGCGCGATCGTCTACGGCCTGGCCCGGCACGACGTCGTCCGGGTCGACGGCCAGGTGCAGGGCATCCTCTCGATTCTGGTGATCGGAGCGGCCACCGACTACGCGCTGCTGCTCACCGCACGGTTCCGCGAGGAACTGGCCGTACGGGGTGAGCGCACGGCGGCGATGCGCGCTGCCGTGCGCCAGTCGTTCGGCCCGGTGGCCGCCAGCGCAGCCACCGTGGTCGCAGGACTGATCGCTCTCCTGCTGAGCGACCTGACGAACAATCGCGCCCTCGGGCCCGTAGGCGCCATCGGCATCGCCTGCGCGCTCGTGAGCGCGCTGACCTTCCTTCCCGCGGCCTTGCTGCTGCTGGGGCGTGCTGCCTACTGGCCTGCCAAACCGAAGTCCGCCGAACAAAGAGCGCGAGGGCGTGGGGTGTGGGCGCGGGTGGCCGCACTGGTCGACCGCTCTCCTCGCACGCTGTGGACCGTCACCGCCGCCGTGCTGCTCGTCTGCTGCGGTTTCGCCCCCACCCTGAACGCTCAGGGCGTACCACTGAAGGAGACCTTCGTGGGCGACGCGTCCTCCGTGCGGGCGCAGCAGACGCTGAACGAGCACTTTCCCGGCGGCTCCGGCAACCCTGCCGTCGTCATCGTCGACCGCGACGCCCTCCCGGAGGCCCAGCGAACGGCCGCCCGCGTCCAGGGCGTCGCGTCGGCGGCCCCGGTGACGCGCTCCGGCCGCCCCGGCACGGGCACGCCTCTGGTCGTGGACGGCCGTGTCCGCCTCGACGTCACCTTGCAGGACGCCGCCGACAGTGACGCGGCCAAGCAGACCGTCGACCGGCTGCGCGCGGCCCTGCACGGCGAGCCCGACGCCGACGCCCTCGTCGGCGGTTACACGGCACAGCAGGTCGACACCCAGCAGACCGCCGAGGACGACCGCATGCTGATCGTGCCCGTGGTACTGGCGATCATCCTGGTCATCCTGATCGGCCTGCTGCGCTCCTTGCTCATGCCGCTGCTGCTGGTGGCCACCGTGGCTCTCAGCTACGTCGCCACCCTCGGCGTGGCGGCGCTGGTCTTCCAGCACCTGCTCGGATTCACGGGAACCGACGCGTCCGTACCGCTGTACGGATTCGTCTTCCTGGTCGCACTCGGAGTCGACTACAACATCTTCCTCATCTCCCGTGTCAGGGAAGAAGCGCAGAGCCTCGGGACGAGGCAGGGCGTGCTGCGCGGCCTGACCGCCACCGGTGGAGTCATCACCTCAGCCGGAGTGGTCCTGGCCGCCACCTTCGCCGCACTGGGCGTGATCCCGTTGGCCTTCATGACGCAGATCGCCTTCATCGTGGCTTTCGGCGTTCTGCTCGACACCCTCGTCGTGCGCTCCCTCCTCGTGCCCGCCCTCGTGCGGGACATCGGGCCCGCCGCCTGGTGGCCGAGCACCCTGAGCCGCTGACGCGCCGACGACCGCGCACGCGTCGGCTCCCGGCCTGGTCTTCTCGCTCCGCGGTGCGCGAAGGACGCGAGCAGGGCCGTCAGCCAGGTCTTCTTCCGGGGCGCGGCCTGCTGCCAGTTCCACGTCCCGGCGGCACGCTCTCCTGTCAGCTGTACCAGCGCGTCGGTGGCCTGTTTCTCGGCGTCCCGTGCAACATCGCGAGCTGCCGGCACCACCCGGCCATCGGGACCCGGTCGCGGTGTGGACCCCGTGCTGTCGCGCGCTTGCTCAGCGGGCTCAACGCCGGGAGAACACGGCGACGTCGTAGCGTTCGAGGACCGGCTGCGGCCTGTCGGCCGCCTCGTTGCCGACCGCCGCGTCCATGCGGGCGAGTCCCTCGCGGAACTCCTCGGAGGTGAGGTGGGTGAACTTCGACTGCGGCCGGTCGACCAGCCGGGCGTGGTAGTCGGCCAGGCTCGCCGTCACGGGCTGGGCGAAGGAGACGACCTCCTCAAGACCGAACCCGGCGGCCACGAAGTCGGAGACGACTTCCGCTTCGCCCGGAAAGCGCTGCTCGTCGATCGTCCGTAGCCGCGGCCAGTAGTCGTAGACCACCGCGTCCAGCCGCTCGCGGAAAGTGGTGCGAATGATCGCTTTCCCGCCGACGCGCAGCACCCGGGCCAGTTCGCGTGCCGCCCGAGTCCGATCGGGAAGGTGATGGATCACGCGGGAGAGAAAGGCCAGGTCGAAGGCGCTGGCGGGAGCGGGCACGGCCTCGGCCGCCCCCGCCAGGTACCGCACCGCGGGATGCGGATGGTGGCGTCGGGCCTCGGCCAGCATCGCCTCGGAAGGATCCACGGCCACGACTTCGGCCCCCTCGATCCAGCGGGCCATAGCGGCGGAGAAGATGCCCGTTCCGGCGCCGATCTCGATGATGGAGGGCGAAGGGCACCGCGTGTAGGAAGCAGTCAGCCCCACCCAGGCCCGGAGGGACTCCTCAGGCATTTCGTTGCCGCGCTCGTAGGCGCCCGCCAGTCGCTCGTCGTCGTAGACACGGCTCATGAGGTCGATCTTCGTGGAGAGAACACGTCCGAACAAGGGCGCAGTTCGGCGGCCGAGCGGCCGAGCGGCCGAGCGGCCGAGCGGCCGAGCGGGAACACGTCGCCGGTCTCGGACCGCGTGACGCGAGACGCGTGTGGGGGCCGTATCGACTCCTGCTGTTGACCTTGACACCGTGGCAAGGCCTTCACTGGTCGCCATGGAGGTGGTTGCGATGACGATCACGAAGCGGGACGCGGAAGCGGCGCGAGCGCTCCGGGGCCTGGAGGACGGCCGTTCGTCCGTGCGACTGCGGGCTGCTCTGGCGGTCGGCGCGGCGCCCGACCAGCGGTTCGTCGACAAACTCGTCGAGCGATGCGCGGTCGAACCCGACTTCTTCGTCCGCGACATGCTGACCTGGGCGCTCACCCGCCACCCGACGTCCGTGACGCTCCCCGGGCTCCTTCGCGAGGTCCGCTCGGAGCGTGCGCAGGCACGGAGTCAGGCGCTGCACACGCTGTCCAAGATCGGGGACCGCCAGGCGTGGCCGGCGCTCACGCGTGCGGTGCTCTCCGACGCCGACGACGAGGTGGCGCGCAGCGCCTGGCGCGCCGCGGTCGTGCTCGTGCCGGAGGGTGAGGAGTCCGCCCTGGCGGCGGTACTGGCGACACAGCTCGGACGCGGTGAGCGGGAGACGCAGCTGAGCCTCAGCCGGGCGCTGGTCGCCCTGGGTGAAAGAGTGGTACCGGCTCTGCGAGCTGCCACGACGGCGGCTGACCCGCGCGTGCGGGCGCACGCGCTCGCCACCCAGCGGCTGCTGCGCGACCCGGACGCGGGGTTCGAAGCCGCGATCGAGGAGGCGAAGCGCGTCGTGGCCCTCGGCGGGCCCGGCCAGGAGGGACGATAGGGCGTGTTGATCGGCGAGGTGGCGCGAAGGTCCGGAGTCAGTGCCCGCATGCTCCGGCACTACGAGTCGCTCGGCCTGGTGCGGCCTTCCGCCCGTACGGGCTCCGGATATCGGGAGTACTCCGTGGAGGACATCCGGCGGATCTTCCATGTCGAGAGCCTGCGGTCGCTGGGGCTGTCGCTGCGCGAGATCGGACGCGCGCTCGACGAGCCCGCCTTCAGGCCCTCGGCGCTCGTCGGCGACCTCATCCGCCAGACCCGCGAACGCATCGCGGCGGAGACGGAGTTGCTCACGCGGCTGCGCCGGATCGACGCCGCGGACCCCAGCGGGTGGGAGGACGTGCTCCAAGCCGTCGCGCTCCTCCAGGCGCTGGGGTCGAAGAGCGCCGACGCGCGCCAGCGCGCGGCCCTCTCCTCGGTCAACGAGGCGCCCGTGCCGGTGGAGGCCCTGGTCGAGGCCGCACTGAGCGAGACGGACCCCCATGTCGCCGGAGCTCTGCGGTGGGCACTGGCGCAAGCGGGCGAAGGCGCTTCGGCGCTGCTGGCGGAGGGCCTCGGCTCGCCAGAGGCCGCTGTGCGGGAGCGCGCCGTTCAAGCTCTCGCGGAGCTGCCCGACGGTGAGGCCGGCGCTCAGCTGCGGCACGCTCTCATGGACCCCGACATCGCGGTCCGTGCGCGTGCGGCTGTCGCGCTCGGGACGCGGGGAGTGGCGGACGCGATCCCGACGCTCATCGACATGGTCGTGGTAGGCAGGAACGACACCGACGCAGCCGATGCGCTGAACGTGCTGGCGAGCGACACCGCGACGGCGGATCGGATCGCCACCATTCTCGTCGACCGTCTCGCCCTCGACGCCACCGGAGCGCCCGCGCGCGGACGGCTGACCCAGGCGCTGGCCGCCGTCCCGGGGGCGGCGGCGTCCCATGCCCTCGTGAGGCTGTCCCACGACGAGGACCGCGCCGTCGCGTTGACTGCGGCGTACCTTCTGCGGCTGCGCGACGCACCGTGACGCAGGTCTCTGTTCGCCGCACCGTCCGGTGACCAGGAGGAACATCGTCGGTACGGTCACGACTCGTGCCGTCGCCACGAGTCGTGCCGTCGCCACGAGTCGTGCCGTCCCCACGAGTCGTGCCGTCGCCACGAGTCCGGCGCCGGCCAGGCCGAGGAGGAGCGCGCCTGCGGCGGCAAGGGCCACCACCATTCCGGCCGAACCGTCTCGCTCACGCCGACCCGCTTCCGCGTCGGCGACCAAGGCCGCAGGCACCGTGGTGGATCACCACGTACGTCTCTCCCTCTCCGGGCGGGCGCGTCCAGGAACGGGTGGCGCATGTGTGCAGTCGCCCGTTCGTGATCGCGTGACGCGGCAGAGAGGCGGCGAACTCCTCGGCCACCGCCTCCAGCAGCGGTCGTTCCGCCTCTGCATCGTCTTCCGGGGGCCGCGCGGCGTCACCCGCCGGACTCCCGAAGAACCGACTCGGGTCCAGCACCCGCGGTATCTCCCCGCTTCGCCGGACCTCTCCGCCCGCGTAGGTGAAGGCGTACTGCTCGACGCCGTCTCGCGCCACCGAAAGGTGGAAGAACGGATCCCCGTGCCTCGCCCTCAGGCCGCTCCACACCACCACCGCGCGGGTGCCCGTGCTTGCGGCCGGGGCCGGGGAAGAGAACCGCTGCCTGTCGAACGGGGCAGGGGCACCGTCGAAGGCGAAAGCCCAGCCGGTGCCGGTCTGGCCGACCGCCATCACAGCCCGGTCGTCGTAGGAGGAGAATTCCCTCTTGTCGCGCGGTGACCTGCGGCGTGCCTCCCACGAGGTCATGGGCTCGCGCAATACGGCGCCGCCGGCCCTGCCCCCGCTCCCGTCCTCGTCGCCGTCGGCGAGACGTCCGGGCAGTTCCTCGGGGCTCACCCCCTCGACGAGCACGAACCGGTAGGACGTGCGGTCGCTACTCAGGTCCGGCTCCGCGAGCCACGCCAGGTTGCCAGGGTCGAGTCCGGCTGTCGGCCTCGGTCTCTCTCCCGTCTGCCCGCCCCGTGGAGTGGACAGCAGTTCCCGACCGCGCTCGGGCGTCAGCAGCGGTGCGAGCACGGGGTCGGCCACCCAGGCCAGTGGCGCCAGATGGTCCGGGCCCAGCGGCTCCCACACGGGCAGCGCGTTCCTCAGCGTCTGCCATGCGCCGTCGGTGTCTCCCCACCGCGCCAGCTCCCGCGCCCGCTCGACCGCCTCCCCGAACGCTCCCGCCGGCGCGTACCGGTACGTGCCGTTCCTCACCTGATCCAGCGTCGCGTAAGCCAATGACACCACCTCGTCACCGGCACCCCGCAAAGAGAACATCAGCGTGGAGTCATCACGGTAGGAGTGCGCCGCGTGCTCGGCGACCAGCGGCGGCAGCAACTCGGGCGCATACCGCGGGTCCGTCGCCAGGTGCTGGAAGCGGACCATGTAGGTCTGTCCGAGCAGGCGGCGTATCTGGTCGCCCAGCCCGGCGGCCCGTGGTCTGCCGTACGCCTTGGCCTCGTCCAGTGCCTCCCGGGCCCGTTTCCAGCCACCGCGCAGCGCCTCCAGACGGGCCTCCTCCACCAGCGAGTCCAGCTCTCGCGTCGTGTCGTTGGCGAACGCGGGCCCCTCGTCGCTGCGCCGTGCGTGCAGGCTGTGAAACTCGCGGTGCATGTCCCGCATGAACTCCAAGAAGCTCGCGTACCGCTGCGGTTGCTCATCCCGCCAGCTCGACCACGTGTACACGGCCCACTCGCCGTTCTCCGCCACGTCCTCGGGATCCATGAGGACGTAGGTGATGTCGGATTCGACGTCGAGTTGCAGCCCGCGCCGCCAGAGCTCCACCTCCCGCCGCTCCTCACTGCCGGCGTCCTCGTCCAGGTACTCCTCGAACTGGTCCGCGAGCCCCGACTCGTTGTTGTGCCAGCGCGCGTCCGCGGTCCCCGCCAGCAGTGACACGAACCCGCCCGCGTGCCGCCACCCGTCGCTGACCTTGAGGAACTCCCGGTACGACGGTGGCATCCCCCTCCCGAGTCGTTCCTCCATGGCTGCGATCCGCTTCTCGGAAGCGGGTGGGAACCCCAGCCAACGCGCCCGCCGGGAGGCCTCGTCGTCCCCACTCCGCGTCGTTCCGTCCGGCAGGCAATCCGCCCACTCGCCGCTCCACCGGCGTAAGAAGGGCGTCCAGCCGCTTGTCGTGGTGTCCGTCATGTGCTCGATGCTGCCACCCGCCACTGACAGCGCCCCGCCGCGCGTTGCGGCCGAAGCCCTCTCGTGGAAATCCGGCAAGCGCGTCGAAACGGCCGCTCGGCCGCCGGTACGGCTTCGTTGCCGCACGCGGCAGGCGAGCGTCATTCCGCGGGAGTGCCGATCCGCAGCCGGTTGCCGTCAGGGTCGCGCAGCTCGATCTCACGTGCCCAGGGAGAGCCCTCCGCCCGGACACCGAACTCGCGGGCGACTGCCTCGACATCCCGGACGCGGAGGTAGACCAACGTGTCGGGGCGGGCATCTCCCCTGTGCTCCGACAGGAACAACCGCACCTCGCCCCGGGCGATCTCGACGAACGCGGGAAGTCCGGGTTCGAAGCGGTGCTCCCACTGCTTCGCGAAGCCCAGCCGTTCGTACCACGCGACCGCCGCCGCAGCGTCCTCGACGCGAAGAATGGGGATGATTTCCTCGTCCATCGCGCCATGCTCGCAGACCACTCAGGGCGCAGGCCGGTTCGGGACACGACCGCGCCCAGCTCTATGATACAGCTGTATAGCATCACTCTGAGGCGGCCTCGACCAGCGCCGGCTCGTGGAAGGGGAGGAGCGGATCGTGCCCAAGCGGGTGGACCACGCGGAGCGGCGGATCGAGATCGCGGAGGCCCTGGTCCGTGCTTCCGGGCGGCTCGGCCTGCACGCAGTGGGGATGCGTGACGTGGCGGCGGAAGCAGGGGTGTCCCTGCGGCTGGTGCAGTACTACTTCGAGTCCAAGGAGAAGCTGCTCCTGTTCGGGCTGCGGCATGTCACGGAGCGGTTCGGGGAGCGCGTGGCGGCCCGGGTGCGGGCCGCCGGAGACGAGCCGGGACCGCGCGCGGTCGTCGAGGCCCTGCTGTGGGCAGCGCTCCCCACCGACCAGGAAAGCCGCGTGTTCCACCACCTGTACACCGCCTACGCGGTCCTGGCCGTCACCGATGAGACGCTCGCGGCCCAGCCGTTCTTCAAGGATCCTGACAGCGCCGAGGCCACCGTGACCGGGCTGCTCACACGGGCGGCGACGGACGGTCTGCTGCGGAACGGTGTGGACGCGAGAGCGGAGGCGATCAGTCTGCTGGCCATGTCCGCGGGACTGGGCACCAGCATCCTGGTGGGCCAGCGCAGCGTGGAGTCCGCTGCCGAGGTCCTCTCCTACCACCTGGACCGCATCTTCCACGCGCCCGCGGGCCACGCCCAGGTGTGAGCAGCCCGCTGCCAACGGCCCCCGGAGAACGTGCTCAGCGCGCCGGCAGAACCTGTCCACGCGACAACGCGCAGCCGGCTCCTGTGGCGCGGAACACACGAACCGCGGGGAGCCCGCGGTGAGGGAAGAAGTGTGAGGCGTACCGAAGAAGACGACGTGGGCTCCGAGCGGGCCCGGATAAGAGCAGGCGACCGGGGAGCGTTCTCCGCGCTCTACGAGCAGCACGCGCGGGCCGTCTATCAGCACGCGCTGCGGCTGACCGGTGATTGGGCGGTGGCTGAGGAGGTGCTGTCGGAGGCGTTCCTCGCCGCCTGGCGGGCCCGGGAAAGGGTCGAGCCCGCGGGCGGTTCGTTGCGCCCCTGGCTGCTCAGTATCGCTACACACAAGGCGCTCGGTGTGTGGCGCGGACGGAGACGGCTGAGCGCGTTCCTTGCCCAGCGGCCCGCGCCGGAGCCCGTCGCCGACTTCGCCGAGGAGACAGCGGGGCGGATCGACGACGCCCGGCGGCTCGCGGCCGTCAACGTGGCGCTCGACCGGCTGCGGCGGCCCGAGCGGGAGGTTCTGCTGCTCTGCGTCTGGGGCGGGCTCGGCTACGCGGAGGCCGCCGAGGCGCTCGGCGTGCCCGTCGGGACCGTGCGTTCCCGGCTCTCGCGCGCCCGCGCGCGCCTCGCGCGACTCAGCGATCAGGTCGCCGCTCAGGAGCGGCGCGCAGGCACAGGAAACGGACGGGAACCGCGCCGGCGTCGCGGTGAGGGAGAGGGCGGGGCCGCGTTCGCGACCCTGCCTCTGCGGGAGGACACCCTGTGAACAGCCATGACAAGGACCGTGCCGACGACGATCTCACCGCCCTCGCCCGGCTGCTTCCTCCGCCGCCCGAGGCGGAGCTTCCGCCGGAGCGTCACCGTTATCTCAAGGATGTACTGATGCGTCAGATCGACCAGGACCTGGCCGAGCCCGCTGCCGCGGAGCAGCAAGGGGGAACCGCGGGCAAGGCGGCAGCACCTCGTTCCCGCAGCCCTCTCCTGCGATCCCGGTTCCTGCTGCCCGTCGCCGCCACGCTCGCGCTCGCCACCGGCCTCACCGCCACTCTGTATGACGGCGGGGAACCCGGCCCCACCCCGGCCGCCGCCCCTTCCGAGAAGGCCGTTGTCCTGCTCGACCACATCGCGACGGCCGCGCAGGGGAGTGCGGTCGGGACGAAGGCGCCGGGCCCTGACCAGCACGTATACACCCGTGTACGGGAGCGGGAGAACAAGGGCGAACTCGGCGGACCCGTGAAGCTCGGCGCCGCACACACCGACGAGCGATGGATGTCGCAGGACCCGGACCCCGTCACGATTCTCGGTGTGACCCGGGAGACCGGCAAGGATGCCGTGATGCCGGGCGAGATGGTGCCGATGGAGACCTCGGTACCGGACGGTGAGAAGGGCGACGGTGCCCTCAGGCCCGGTTTCCACCGGCCCACGTACGCCTGGCTCGCCTCGCTGCCGACCGATCCGGACGCGCTGTTGAAGCGGCTGTACGCGGAGGTGGAGGGGGACGGACGGCAGACGCGGGACCAAGCCGTCTTCGAGGCGGTCGGCGACCTGGTGGTGAACAATCTGATGCCACCCGAGAACGCTGCCGCCTTCTACCGTGCCATTGCTCGCGTACCGGGGGTGCGCAAGGTGCCGGACGCCGTGGACGCCGCCGGGCGCCACGGAGTCGGCATCACCCTGAAGCGCAGCGCGTACGCGACCCGCGACGTGTGGATCTTCGACCGCGACACGCTCGCCTACCTCGGTTCGCGCAGCTACAGGGCCGAGGACGGCAAGCCGGGGCACAAGGAGGTGCTGTCCGGGGTCAACGCGGTCATGGAGCTCGGTGTCGTGGACCGGGTGGGTGCGAAGCCGAAGAAGGCCCAGGCAGCCGGCTGACGGTCACCGGCACCGTAGGGTCGCGCACGGCCGGCCCGTGACCGTCGCCGAGCCGAGCGACGCCGTCCGGTTCCGCGCGCCTGGCGGGTGCGCTTGTGGCCGGGGGATTGCGGCCGGGGGACTGCGGCCGACGGAATCGCGGGCGGCTGCTCCGGGGCGGGCGGCGACATGCCGTCCGCCCCGGACGGTATCCGGGGGAAGCGTCATGGCCGGCTGCGGAGGAGGCCCGCGCCGGCCCACCACGCTATGTCACTTCGGCGGCCCGAGGACGAGGGTGCGCTGGTCGGGGTGGGGCGGGGCCGTGGGGAGCGACCGGTCCGACGGAGGGCACCCGAGCCTGCCTCGGGTGGTGACGAGGAGGACGACGGCGGCGATGACGGAGGCGCTCAGGAACGCGTGGGTCGTGTAGGAGTTGGAGAGCCAGGGGAACATGTCGCCCCAGCCGACCGAGTAGAAGTTGTTGACTCCGCAGTGCAGAAGCATGGCCATCGGGAGGCTCTCGCCGGTCCGGTTGAACACCCAGGTCATGACGAAGCTGAACGCGATGGTGGTCGCGATGAACTCCACGGGGATGTTCCAGGTCACCTCGTCGCCGCCCCAGTCGGTGAGGTACAGCGGCATGTGCCACAACCCCCACAGCGGGCCGACGATCAGTGTGGCGCGCACGGGTCCGTGGCGACGCTGCAGGCGCGGCATGGCGAACTCGCGCCAGCCGGGTTCCTCCGCGAGCCCCGTGGTGAGCAGTTGGAAGACGAGCCCCGGCAGGTAGGCGGTGAGGACCATGGCGGACGGCATCGCCGGGCCCCGCCCGCCCAGCACCGTGGAGGCGAGCATCAGCACGGCGGGTACGGAGAGGATCACACCCGCGTACCAACGCCAGTTGACGTTCCACTTGGCCATGCGCCGTACCCACTGCCGCAGACCCGCGCGCCCCTCGGTGAGGGAGGTGACCAGGAGGGCGGACGCGATCGGGCCGAGGTAGGCACCCGGCAGGACGCCCAAAAGCTGGGTGGTGCCTGCGACGGCCGGGAAGTCGTAGTGCCAGAGCCCCACCCCGTTCTCGGAGAGGACGTACGGGGCCCAGGCGATCCAGCTCAGCAGGAAGGCCAGCGCGAAGAACCAGGTCAGGGGGCGTTGTCGGAGGGTCACCGTGGGCCTCTTCGGATGGGGGTCGATGTGACCTCTTCAGCACATCAACCCTGGCCCGTGCAGGCATTGCCGCTCACGCCCCGACTTGGGTACAGGAGGCTGTACCGCGGTACAGCCTCCTGTACCCCAATCGGTATGGCCCGGTGCCCGGGTGCGGACGAGGTCTGGATCGGGGGCCCCGTCCACCGCTCGTCACACGCCCCCGGGGAGGTACACCTCGAGTACGGTGGGTCCGCCGGGCGGGCTGGCCAGGGTGAGGGTGCCGTCGAGCGCGGCGACGCGGCGGCGGATGCCGGTGAGTCCGGATCCGTTCCGCTCCTCGGCGCCGCCCCTGCCGTCGTCCACGACGCTCACGCGCAGTTGGCCTCCGCCGCCCCGCACGGTGACGGTGGCGCGGTGGGCGCCGCTGTGCTTGGCGACGTTCGTCAGCGCCTCCGCGACGACGAAGTAGGCGGTCGCCTCGACGGAGGCGGCGCACCGCTGCGGTGTCTCGACGTCGATGTCGCAGGAGACCGCGCAGTCCGCGGCGAGCCCGGACAGTGCGCCCGCCAGCCCCCGGTCGGCGAGTACGGGCGGCAGAATGCTGCGGGAGACGGTGCGGAGTTCGGCGAGGGCCTGCTCGGCTGCGGACTGGGCCCGATCCAGGAGCTCGTCGGCCCCGCCGGGGTCGCGGGCGACCATGCGGCGTGCCGCACCGAGGAGGACGGTGACCGTGACCATGCGGTTCTGAGTGCCGTCGTGCAACGAGCGTTCGATACGTCGCAGTTCGGCGGCGTGCGCGTCCAGAGCACCGGCGCGGGAGGCGGTCAGCTCAGCTATCCGCAGCGACAGGTCGGCCCCTGCCGGTGCGGCCAGCAGCCGGCGCCCCGGCGCGGCCTGGAGGCGTGCCATACCGGGGGCGAGACCCAGAATGATGGCCACCCAGCCGACGCCCAGCAGACAGACGGAGGCGGCGTCCACCCAGGTGTGGGCGACACCGAGGCCGATCGAAGTGCTCGCCGCGTCGTCGGGCGCGAGCGGCCAGTACAGCGGGAAGGTGCTGTCCCGTACGGCGAAGAGGGGCAACAGCACCCCCAGCAGACCCAGCAGCGTGCCGAGCGTGGCATGCCACACCAGCCAGCCCAGCGTGCGATACGTGACCGGGGCGGACCACGCGGTGCGCAGCCGTGTCGGAGGAGCCCCGGGGTCCACGATCTCGGGGCCCCAGCGGCTGAGCCGGTCGCGTTCCCTGCGGGCGAGAGCGTGCGCGGTGCGCAGGGCGGCGGGTGTCAGGAGCAGGCCGACGCCCAGAGGGATCGTGACGACACCGAACAGCAGCCACGCCAGCGCGAACAGGGCCAGCGCCCCGGTGCCCAGGCCGCCCGCGAGCTGCTCCAGCCCAGCGAGTGCGGCCGACGCGGTGTGGGTGGCCGCGCTCCTGAGCCCCGCTCCCCGTGGTGCGGGGGCACGGGACGGTGGCCTCGCCCCCGACCGCGCCTCGGGTTCCGCGTCGTGCCGTGACCGCATGAGTAGTTCTCCCTCCCCTTCGCCGACGACCTTATGCCGCACACGTGTTGGGCGGCGGGCGGCAGGCGGCAGAGGAGTGGCGCGGGCCGGGCGCGTCACCGCAGACGCAGAGGCACGCCGACGTCCGTCGGGGTGAACTGGCGGGCACGCGCTGGCGCGAACCCCTTCGAGGACCCGGGGATCTGGAGGAACGCACCCTTGCGGTGGTTGTAGAGGGGGACGAAGACGACGGCGTCATCGTGGCCGTCGCCGTTGGTGTCGAGGAGCGGGGGCTGGGTGTGGAAGGCGTTCCAGCGATGCGGGTTGGGGGTGCCAGGGAGGCCCTTGGTCCGGGCGTCGATCTCCTGGGCGCCCTTTGCCGAGGGGCCATCGGGGCCACCGGGGAGGAGCGTGACCAAGCCGTCGTGGCGTCGGTAGTCGGGGGTGTTGACGACGATGTCGGGGCGGTCGTCACCGTTGACGTCACCGACGGCGGGGGAGTCGCCGAAGCGGGCGTTGCGTCCTTCGGTGATCCGGGAGGCCCGCTTGCCGGTGCCGAGGCCGGAGCGGGCGCCGTAGAGGACACCCACGCCGCCGCCCTTGCCCGCCTTCTGCTCGGCGTACGACACCGAGAGGGCGAGCGGCATCAGCAGATCGTCGACGCCGTCGCCGTCCGCATCGCCGACGGCCGGGGCGCGGGGGCCGTCCTGGTCGCCCCCCAGCGCCTCGCGCAGGGCCCGTTCGACGCCGCGGTCACGTGCCAGACCGCGCTCGACACCCCGGTAGAAGGCGACCGGGGTGAGGTCGGCGGGGGCGGAATCGTCCTGTTCGGCGTCATAGCTGTAGGTGAGGACGAGGTCGGTGCGGCCGTCCGCGTCGAAGTCGCCTGCTGCGGCGCCCGTGGGGGCCGCGTAACCGTGCTGGCTCACCTCGGGTGAGACCGGTTCGCGTCGGCGCTTGTGGGCCTTCTCGTCCGCGGGTCCGACGGGCCCGTAGACGATACGGGCGGAAGCACCGCCCGTACGTGCCGAGGGGGCACTGTC
Source organism: Streptomyces sp. PU-14G (assembly GCF_041028275.1). NCBI lineage: Bacteria > Bacillati > Actinomycetota > Actinomycetes > Kitasatosporales > Streptomycetaceae > Streptomyces > Streptomyces sp. PU-14G. The sequence goes on along the minus strand of NZ_JASKYT010000068.1, from coordinate 4,273 downwards.
GGCTTCGCCGCGTACGCCGCTGCCCGTGTCGAACAGGTCGGTCTCCCCGTCGCCGTCGAAGTCGCCGGTCGCCTTCGGGCTGAAGCCCTCGGGAACATCGAGCGCGCGTGGGCCCCTCAGGCCCCGCGCGCCGCCGAACATCGCGACTGTCCGAGCCCGCTGCCGCGTGCCGGCACCGCGCACCCGGGCGCTCACCAGGTCGGTGAAGCCGTCGCTGTTCAGGTCCGTGCGCAGAAGGTGCTGGAAATCTCCGGTGACCCGCGTCGTCCAGGAGCGGTTGAGGCCCTTCCTGGAGCCGTACACCACCAGCAGGGTGTCCTTCGTGCGCTTCTCGTCCCTGCTCTCGGAGTGGACGACAGTGACGTAGTCGTCGTAACCGTCGCCGTTGAAGTCCCCGCTGTCAGGTCCCTCTTCGGAGTCGTCGGCCCTGCCCGCGGGTGGGCGCTCCTCGGTAGTGGCAGCCCGGTCGTCCGAGGGCCTGTCGGCCGCGCTGCACCCGGTGAGCATGAGTGCCAGTGCGCAGCACGCCGAGGCGACGGCCGTGGCGGTGGCGGCTGCCGCCCTCCGTCCCCGAGGGCGTGGCCGCTTCCCGCCACCTTGCCGTTTCGCCACCGCAAGAATCACCCCTGGCCCTCCCCTTCTCCTCGGAAGGGGAGCCTAAGGGATCGTCCCGGGCACCCGGAGTGCCGTTTCCTTTGGGCCGTCACGATCGTGGCTGTGCACCGATCGGGAACACGGCCGTCACGCCCGCGAGGGCGGTAGCCCCTCGCCCCGATGACGGGCACTGGTCGCGCGGGACCCTCCACGCGGTGATGACCGGCGTGGCACGACGAGGTCCGGGGCCGCGGGGGAGTGGCTCCGCCTCCAACGGGCGTCGCCCAGGGCTACGGGGTCGTTCGCCCTAGCTTCGGGAGAAGGGAGCTCCGGCAGGCGAGGCACTCGCACGTACGCGCTGGCGTGGCGAGTGGGGGATCGGTGCGGTGGGCTGGAGACGGCGCGAGACGTTCAGGTGTGGGTCGGAAGGCAGGTGAGCGGAGGTGGCGGCCGACGCGGACAGCGGCGAAGCGATTCTGGGCCGGATGCTGCAGGAGATGCACCGGATGGCGCCCGACGACTTGCCGGCGATGCTGCGGCACCACGCCGCCGGGCTGGGGTTCCACGAGATCACCGTGTATCTGGCCGACGTGCAGCAGCGTGTGCTGGTGGAGCTGGCCGATCTGGCCCCGGGGGACCGGCCGCGGCGCTTGCCGATCGACGACTCGCTGGCCGGCTGGACCTACCGCACCGTCTCTCCGCGGATCCTCCGCAACGACGCAGGCCAGCTGGCACTCTGGCTGCCTCTGCTGGACGGTGTCGAACGGATGGGCGTCATTGCCTTCGAGGCTGCCTCGCTCGATGCCCCGCGGCTGGACCGCTGCTACTCCCTCGCCTCACTGGTGACACTGATCGTGCTGGACAAGTCCGCCTACAGCGACACCCTCGGCCGCCTTCAGCGAGTCACCCCGATGCGGCTGCCGGCGGAGATGGTGTGGGCGTTCCTGCCGCCGCGGACGATGGGCTCCGACCTGGTCACCTCCAGCGCGGTTCTCGAACCCGCCTACAACCTGGGCGGTGACTCCTTCGACCACTCCCTCACGAGCGGCTTTCTGCACACCGCCATCATGGACGCCATGGGCCATGATCTGGCCGCGGGCCTCGTCTCGGCGGTGGCCATGGCAGGCCTGCGCCATGCCCGGTACAGCGACGCCGATCTGCCCGAGCTGGTTTCCGGCCTTGACACCGCCGTCAACGACGCCTTCGCCGACCGTCACGTCACGGGCGTCTTCGCCCAGCTCGACCTGACCACCGGTCGCCTGACGTGGATGAACGCCGGGCACCCCCCACCACTGCTGCTGCGCCACCGGGAGACCGTCCCCCGTGCCCTGGAGCGCGAGGCGGAACCGCCCTTGGGGCTGGGAGAGGGCCTGCCGGCCACCCGCCGTCACGTGCACGAAGCCCAGCTGAAGCCCGGAGACCGAGTCCTGCTCTACACCGACGGAGTCCCCGACGCCCGCAACGCGGCGGGGGAGTCCTTCGGTGAGGCTCGCTTCACCGACTTCGTCATCCGCGCCATCGCCGCCGGGGAACCGGCGCCCGAGGCCTTGCGCCGCCTGATCAACGCCATCCTCGACTTCCAGCAGGCGCCGCTGAACGACGACGCGACCATTCTGCTGTTCGAGTGGCACCCCTTCCGTGACACCGCCACCCGCCACGTCTTCGGATGACGTCCCGCGGGGGGACAGCTTCCGGCAGCCGCTGCGGGGTGGCGGCCGTTGCGAGGTGGCGGCCGTTGTGAGGCGGCAGCCACCTCGGAGTGGCGGCCGACCGGTGGCGCGGGCTGTGCCCCCTGTGTCAGGAGGCTGCACTCCCGCATCAGCCCGCTACTTGACTGATCGGTATACCACGGTCATGGTGGACAGGTCGGTATACCAAAGAGGAGGTTCGGACGATGGGCGTCACCGAGACCATGCGCGCGGTGCGGATCGCGGAGCACGGGGGGCCGGAGGTCCTCGCGCTGACGAGGGTCGCCGTGCCGACCCCGCAGGCAGGGCAGGTGCTGGTCCGGGTCAGCGCGGTAGCGCTGAACAACACCGACCTGTGGACCCGGGAGGGCGCCTACGGGCGACCGGATGACCCCGAAGCGCTGTCGGGGTGGCGGGGTCCGATCGACTTTCCGCGCGTCCAGGGCGCCGACGTGGCCGGCCGGGTCGTGGCGGTCGGTGCCGACGTGGACGAGAGCCTCGCCGGTCGCCGCGTGGTCGTCGACCCGGCGATCTACGACACCGAAGGGCCGGATGCGAACCCGGTGGGGCTGATGGGCAGCGAACGCGACGGCGGTTACGCCGAGTACGTGACCGCGCCGGCAAAGCGCGTGCACGACGTGACGGAATCCCCGCTCACGGACGAGCAACTCGCCACGCTGCCGACCGCCTACGGCACGGCGCTGGGGATGATCGAGCGGGGGCGGCTGCGAGCGGGGGAGACCGCCCTGGTCTCGGGGGCGTCCGGCGGTGTCGGTCTCGCGCTGGTGCACATCGCCCGTGCACGTGGTGCGAGGGTGCTCGCCATCAGTAGCGGACCCAAGATCGATGCGGTGCGAGAGGCGGGCGCGCACCAAGTCATCGACCGTGCGCGCGGCATCGCGGAGCAGCTCCGCGCCGCCGCCCCGGAGGGCATCGACGTCGCACTCGACGTCGTCGCCGGGGACCTGGTGAGCGAGGGGCTGCCGCTGCTGCGCGAAGGCGGCCGGTGGGTCATCGCCGGCGCGCTCGGCGGGTACGGCGTCCACTTCGATGTGCGCCGCCTCTACCTGCACAACGCGCAGGTGATCGGATCCGCGATGCACACGCCCGCCCACTTCGACCTCCTGATGGACCTGGCTCGGCGGGGCGAGATCCAGCCCGTTGTCGCCGCGGCGTTCCCCCTGGACCAGGCCGCTCAGGCGCAGGAAGAACTCGCTCGCAGGGGCCACGTGGGAAAGATCGTCATGCACCCATAGGCCGCGGGCTGTTGCTGGGACTGGGGCTGGGGCTGGACGCGTCAGTCATGTCGCGCGGCCCACGGGGTAGACGCCAGTCATGCCCTTCACGGATCAGCAGACCTACCCTCTTCCGCCGGAGCAGGTACGGAAGTTGCGGATCGGTAGATGGCTCTTCCTCACCGCCATCGTCCTGGACGGAACAGTGCTGGTGGCGGGGTTCTTCGAGAGTCAGCCCTCTGCTGTGCGGCTTTCCGTCAGCAGCATGGGCGTGATCTTGTTTTCACTGCTCTTGCGGGAAGTGTTCAGGTGCCTGAGCCGGCACGAAGCCGCCCTTCGGGGCGACTACTGATTTTTTCGTTAGTTCGGTGGGTGTGGTGGAGTCGGTGGTGGGATCCTGATGCGGTGTCTTTCAAGCCTTCGCCTGTTGTTCCTCCTTTGACGCGGCCGCAGTTGGCCGAGGCTCGGCGTGTGCGGGCGGCCGAGTTGTTCGGTCAGGGACGTGCGAATGCTGAGATCGCGCGGATGCTGGGGGTCAGTGACGAGAGTGTGCGGCGCTGGAAACGGGCCTGGGAGAAGGACGGCACCGATGCTCTGCGTCGGCGCCCGGCCACCGGGCGTCCGCCCAAGCTGGACGATGCCCAGGCCGAGCGGGTGCGCAGGGCGCTGGAGCAGGGCGCCCAGGCGCATGGCTTCGAGGCTGATCTGTGGACTCTGGAACGGGTCGGCCTGGTGGTCGAGCGGGTGACAGGGGTG
>NZ_JASKYT010000679.1:0-1613 GCF_041028275.1 Streptomyces sp. PU-14G | reverse complement strand
ACCTTCGACCAGTACCACGTCAAGGGCACCCCCGACAAGCTCACCGACCCCGTGGCCAACATCGTCGCCGCCTGCAACTACGCAGCCGACCGCTACGGCTCCATGGACAACGTCGACTCCGCCTACTGAGCAGAAGGCAACCCAGCCGACCGCACCCCCGACAAACTCACCGACCCCGTGGCCAACATCGTCGCCGCCTGCAACTACGCAGCCGACCGCTACGGCTCCATGGACAACGTCGACTCCGCCTACTGAGCARAAGGCAACCCAGCCGACACCACACACACGCCCACGCAGCGCATGCGACACCCCGAGCGGGTGGGAGGAACACCCTCCCACCCGCTCGACGCGTCTGCGGGCCTCAGGGTGCGAGCGGGCCGTCGGGGCCGAAGGCCAGCTCGGCGAAACGTTCGCCGATACGGCGGTGTGCGGCGGCGTCCGGGTGGAGCTGGTCGGGCAGCGGCAGCTCGGCGAAGTCGGTCTCGCCGTAGAGCTCCCGGCCGTCGAGGTAGAACAGATGCGGATCGCGCGCTGCCCGCTGGGCGACGATGCGTGCGAGCTCCTCCCTGATGAGGGTGAGGGTCAGCTTTCCCGCGGCCCGCTCCGCCGGGTCGCCCATGGCCCGAAACAGCATCTTCCCCGAGCTGAGGTCGCTGAAGTCCGGAGCACAGGGCCCCGGGGTGTCCTCGTGTATGGGGCACAGGATCGACGAGACGACCAGCAGGGGGGTGGTGGGGTGCCCTTCGCGGATCGTGTCGAGGAAGCCGTGCACGGCCGGGGTGAAGGCCCGCAGCCGCATCAGGTCGCTGTTGACGAGGTTGATGCCGAGCTTGACGCTGATCAGGTCCGCGGGAGTGTCCCGCATGGTGCGGGCGGTGAACGGGTCGAGCAGGGCGCTGCCGCCGAGCCCGAGATTGACCAGTTCGACACCGCCGCGCGAGGCGGCCAGCGCGGGCCAGGTGCTGGTGGGTCCCGCGGCGTCGGAGCCGTGGCTGATCGAACTGCCGTGGTGCAGCCACACCTTGCGCCCCTGGTCGGGTACGGGCTCGACGGGAGCGTCGGTGCGCAGCGCGCCGAGTTCGGTGGTCTCGTTGTGCGGCAGCCAGATCTCGATGTCCTTGGCCCGGTCGGGCAAGCCCGCGAAGCGGAGCGTGTCGGCCGGTCCCGGCGCGGTCTCGGCGGTTCCGGCGAGCATGTCGATGGTGAGGGTGTTGCCGCCGGTGGCGGTCGCCTGGCCGGCGTGCCGGCCGTCGACGAGCAGCTCGTACACGCCGTCCGGCCGGGGCGGAGCGCCCGCGTAGACGCGCTTGGTGGGCAGGACGTCCAGCTCCACGGTGGTGGCCCTGGTACGGAGTACCAGACGGACCCCCGAGGGCTGTGACTCGGCCATGGCGAGTTGCCCGTCGCCGTACTGGGCTCGGACCCAGGCGGGCAGCCGGTGCGGCATGACGCCGTGCGTGGTCTGCTCCAGGTCGGCGGCGCCGCGTACGAGGTCCATGGTGACCGGCGTGGTGATCCAGTCGTGCTCGGAGTTCATTGATCCAGCCTGTGTGGTCGGGAAGGCCGCTCCGCGCCCAGGCGCGGGCGCGCGACGGGGTGGGTCGGATTGGGGC
>NZ_JASKYT010000678.1:0-1854 GCF_041028275.1 Streptomyces sp. PU-14G | reverse complement strand
CCGCCCCTGAGGTGCCCGTCACCGGCCGCCCTGCCGTGCCCGGACAGCGCGCCGCTGCTCCCAGCGCTGCTTTCGGGGCCTCTTCCCCGCATCTGGCGAGCCTCGACGAGCTGGGCGCCGAGGACACCGACCCCGACTGGTGGCGTGTCGACCCCAGCCCCTTCGGCAGCGGCCCCGGGGGCAGCAACGCCGTCGCGGCGGGGGAGCCGGTGCCCGGTTTCGTCGGCGGCATCGAGTTGCCCGAGCTCCTCAAGCCGCCCACCGGGGACGACGAGCCGACGAGACCGCACGCCCCGAACACCCCCCACGCGCCGCAGGCCGTCCCCGCGGGTTCGGCGGCTCCCGGCGCCCCGGCGGCCGAACAGGCCCCCGGTGCCCCGGGCGCCTCCGGTGCCCCGGGCGCCTCCGGGGCCCCCGGCGCCTCCGGGGTGGCGCCCGGGCTGGGCGCCCTCCTCCTGTGGCGGCGCCGCCGGCGCACCAAGGGCGAGGCCGTCGCCCGCCGCGGCGGGTTCGTGGAGCTGGCGGCAGCCGTCCTGCTGGTGGTGGGGGCCGTCATCGGTTCGCTGGTCCCGCTGGCCGCAGGGTGGCTGGCCGCCTGGTGGTCGCCCAAGTTGAGCCGTACCGAGGCCAAGTGGGCGGCCCTGGGCATGCCGGGGCTCGTCCTGACGGGGGCCGGCGTGTGGCTGTGGGGCCGTACCGAGGGCCGGTGGGGCGAGCCGCTGGCCCAGGGCGGCGACGCCCTGCGGGAGGCGATGGGTGACATCTTCCCCGTCTTCCTCCGCGTGGCGGCGGCGGCCACCGCCCTCTACCTGGTGTGGCGCGCCCGCAGGACCGCGGCCGGGTAGGAGCGCCCGCCGAGGCCCGCCCCCCGGCGTCACGTGGTCAGGTCCGCCTCCAGTTCGTCCAGGATCTGGTCGGCGGCGGTGTAGCCGATGCCCTGGATCCACAGTTCGTCCTCGACGTGGAAGGCGCGGTCGTTCTCGACCGCGCGCATGTTCTTCCACAGGGGGCTGGCCACGGCCTTCTTCTCGCCGGACTTGGCCGGGTCGCCGTAGGAGGTGTAGAAGAGGACGTCGGCGTCGCCCTTGTCGATCTGTTCGGGGCTGACCTCCATGGCGAGGCCGCCGAAGTCCTTGGCCTGCTTCGCGGCGGGCGGGCGGGAGAGTCCGACGTCCTCGAGGATCGTCGCGATGTAGGCCTTCTCGCCGTAGACGCGGGTGTCGGCGCCCTCCTGGAAACGGAGGACCCCGGCCTCGATCCCGGCGGCCTTCTTCTTGCCGCCGAGCGCCTCGGTGACCTGCGCGGTGTGGTCCGCGTAGTCGGCCAGCACCTTCTCGGCCTCGGCCTTCTTGCCGAGCGCCGCCGCGTGCACCTGGAAGTTCTCCTTCCAGGGGTAGCCGGTGCTCCGGGTCATCACGGTCGGTGCGATCTTCGACAGCTCGTCGTAGCGGCTGCCGTCGCGCTCCTTGTTGGTGAGGATGAGATCGGGGTCGAGCGCGAGGATCTTCTCCAGGCTGGGCTGGGCGATCACTCCGACGTTCTCGACGCCCTTCAGTTCGTCCTCGGGCAGGTAGCTCAGGAAGGGCTTGCCGGGCTGGGCGGTCGTCGCGCCGACCGGCTTGACGCCGAGAGTGACGGCCGAGTCCAGTTCGGCGGTGTCCAGGACGACGACCCGTTCCGGGTGGTCGGGCACGTCGACGGGTCCTGCGGCGGTCTTGACGGTGTGCGTGCCGCCCTTGGCGCTGTCCGTGCCGCCGGAGCCGGACCCCGTGTCGGAGCCGCAGGCGGTCAGGGCGAGGGCGGAGGCCAGGACGAGGGCCGTGCCCGCGGCGGCGCGGCCCKCGYCAAGGGCGG
>NZ_JASKYT010000677.1:0-1253 GCF_041028275.1 Streptomyces sp. PU-14G | reverse complement strand
CCCTGGAGTCAGCATGTCGTCTACCCCCGCGGTCCTCGCGGTGATACCGGCCCGTGGCGGGTCCAAAGGCGTGGCCGCCAAGAACCTGGCGCCCGTCGCCGGTGTGCCGCTCGTGGCCCGCGCCGTCCGCGAATGCCTGGCGGCGCGGAACGTCACCGACGTCGTCGTCTCCACCGACGACCCCGCCATCGCCGAGACCGCACGCTCGGCAGGGGCCGAGGTCGTCGAGCGGCCCGCGGCCATCGCGGGCGACCTGGCCAGCAGCGAGGCCGCCGTCCTGCACGCCATGGACCAGTGGGAGAAGAGGCACCGCACACCGCTGCACACGGTGCTCCTCGTCCAGTGCACCAGCCCCTTCCTGGTACGGGAGGACGTCGAACGGGTCGCGTCCGCCGTCATCGACGACGGAGCCGACAGCGCCCTGACCGTGGCTCCCTTCCACGGCTTCGTGTGGCGGGACGGCGGCGAGACGGCCCCCGCCGGTGTACCGACGGCGCCCGGTGGTGCGCCGGCGGCGCCCGGCGGCCATGCGGGCAGCGCGTACGGCGTCAACCACGACCGCGCCGTACGGCCACGCCGCCAGGACCGGCCCGAGGACCTGCTGGAGACCGGCGCGGCCTACGCCATGGACGCCATGGGCTTCCGGGAAGCCGGCCACCGGTTCTTCGGACGGACCGCCGTCGTACGCACCGACCCGGCACGCGTCCTGGAGATCGACGACCCCCACGACCTCGACCGCGCCCGCGCGCTGGCGCCCCTGCTGGACGCCGACCGGCAAGGCCCCGGTGCGCTGCCCACCCGCGAGGACATCGACGCGGTCGTCCTCGACTTCGACGGCACCCAGACCGACGACCGGGTGTACGTCGACTCCGAAGGGAGGGAGACCGTCGCCGTCCACCGCGGTGACGGCCTCGGCATCGCGGCCCTGCGCCGCGCGGGCCTCGAAGTGCTGATCCTCTCCACGGAGACCAACCCGGTCGTCGCCGCCCGCGCCGCCAAGCTCCGGCTGCCCGTGCTGCACGGCATCGACCGCAAGGACCTCGCACTCAAACAGTGGTGCGAGGAGCGCGGGATCGCCCCAGAGCGCGTCCTCTACGCCGGCAACGACGCCAACGACCTGGGGTGCTTCGCACTCGCGGGCTGGCCCGTCGCCGTCGCCGACGCCCACGACGCCGTACGGGCCGCAGCCCGCGCCGTCACCACACGGGGCGGCGGAGCGGGGGGCGGYGCGGGAGRYSKCGGGGTGGTTGGTG
>NZ_JASKYT010000676.1:0-1292 GCF_041028275.1 Streptomyces sp. PU-14G | reverse complement strand
CCCCCGCACCCACACCCGGCCCACCACCGCGCCCGGACCGGCACTGACGGACGCCTCCGTGCCCGGTCCGGCGCCGGCGGACGCCTCCGCACCCGGACCGGCGCGGGCGGACTCCTCCGCGCCCGGTCCGGCGCGGGCGGACGCCTCCGCACCCGGTCCGGCGCCGGCGGAGGGCACCGTGCCGGCAGACGCCACCGTGTCGGCGGGCCACCCGAACGGGTGTCGGGGGCGATCAAGGGAGCCCCCGCGCGGTGCTCTTTCGCGGGACGGCGTTCCCTCCCGCCGGAAACGTCCCGCGAGTCGACGCGCAGGGGCCCGGCCCCGGTGCCGGGCCCCAGTGCCCCGGCTCACGGCCGCAGCAACTCGCTCAACTGGGCGTCCAGCCCCATCGCGTCCTGCTCGTCGCCCACCGGGACCGCGTGCAGCGTCCGTTCGAGCCAGGCCGCCAGCACCGGGGAGGACGCTTCCAGCAGCGCGTCACCGTGCGGGGAACTGAGGGCCATGCACACCACCTCCCGGCCCTCCACGCTGGTCGGCCACACCCGCACGTCCCCGTCCCCGCACGGCTCGGTGACGCCCTGGACCAGCAACTGCCGGGCGAACGTCCAGTGGACCGGGGTCTCGGAATGGATGTGGAAGGCCACGTGGACGGCGAAGGGATCATCCGTGCGGTAGCTGAGCCGGGCCGGGACGGCCACGCTGCGCTCCGGCGCGAGGACGAGCCTCATCTCGACTTCACGTTCGACGACAGTGTGCATAGCCTGCGCCCTTTCCTCCGTCGCTGTGCGGGCCGCTGCGCGAGGCCCGCACAGGGTTAGAGGCCGTCCCCCGCGGTTCGTTACACGGGTTCCGGGACTTTTTTCCGAAGGTTCCTCGCCGGAGCCGTACGACACCGGGTACGGGCAGGTGACGGGGGAGTGACAGACGCGGACGCGAGGCGTTCGAGGTTCGCTCGAAGGCGGGCTTCACACCCGTCTGCTTCCTCCCCGGGCGGTCTTCTTCGTTACTGTCCTCCTTGGACAGGCGGAGGTTCCCGCCGCGCCGCCGGTGGCGGCCCAGCACAGGGCGCCGCCGCGGACAGGTCAAAGGTGTCGTTGGTGAGGGGAGTTGGAGGCAGTGGGGCCCTCCGGTGCTCATGGTGAGGTACCCCGTGCGGGGTACTACCCGGATCCGTCCATCCCCGGGTACATCCGCTACTGGAACGGCACGTCGTGGGTGCCCGGCACCAGTCGCCCGGAGCCGCGCGAGGGCGAACCCATGCCCGCGCCCCCGCCCGTGGCGTCCTCTCCCGC
>NZ_JASKYT010000675.1:0-1526 GCF_041028275.1 Streptomyces sp. PU-14G | reverse complement strand
ACCCCAGCCCCCACCCCAGCCGGGGCCGCCGCAGCAGCGCTCGGGGCCGCAGTCGCAGTCGCAGCCGCATGCGGGGTCGTACGGGCCCACGACGCACGGCGGACCGCCCGCGCCGCCGCCGTCCGAGGCGTACGGCCAGACGCTCCACGGCAACGCCCCCTACGGCGACGCCCTCCACGGCGGGCCCGCACCGTCCGGAACGTCCGCACCGTCCGGGGAGCCCGTACCGTCCGGGACGTCCGCACCGTCCGGGGCGGCTCGCACGGGTGCTCCGGTGGGGGCGCGGGAAGAGGGGCCGAGCACGCTCGGGCTACGGCCGCCACGTCGCGAAGGCGGCGGAAGCGCGCCACCGCGTACCGAACGCCCACCGGGGCCCTCACGGTTGGAGGCCCGCAGGGCGGCACGGGCGCTCAAGCCGGGGCCCGGCATCATCGCCAGCCGCGCCATCGGCGAGGTCTTCATCACCTGCGGCGTGCTGATGCTGCTCTTCGTCGCCTACCAGTTGTGGTGGACGAACTTCCGCGCCAACCAACAGGCGGGCGGCGCGACCGACAAACTGCACGAGCAGTGGGACAAGCACAAGTCCGACAAGGGTGTCGACCCCGAAAGGAAGCCCGGCGCCTTCGAACCCGGCGAGGGCTTCGCCGTCATCCACATCCCCCGGATCGACGTCACCGCCCCCATCGCCCAGGGCGTCTCCAAGACGAAGGTGCTCGACAAGGGCATGGTCGGCCACTACGCCACCGCCCCGCTGAAGACCGCCATGCCCTGGGACAAGAAGGGCAACTTCGCGCTCGCCGGGCACCGCAACACCCATGGCGAGCCGTTCCGCTACATCAACCGGCTGGAGGCCGGTGACGTGGTCGTCGTCGAGACGCAGTCGAAGTACTACACCTACAAGGTCACGCGGCAACTTCCGTCCACGTCCCCGTCCGACACGGGGGTGATCGATCCGGTTCCGCCCAAGTCGGGCTTCAACGAGCCCGGTCGGTACGTCACGCTGACCACCTGCACCCCGGAATTCACCTCCAAGTACCGTCTGATCGTCTGGGGCAAAATGGTGGACGAGCGTCCGCGCAGCAAGGGCAAGCCGGACGCGCTCGTCGACTGACACCGACGGGCGGGGGCTCGGCGGAACGACCGGCAACGAAGCGGCGGAGCGGTGGAGGCGGCACAGTGAGCGACAGCAAGCGGGAGTCCGCGCGGAAGGCCGCGGACCGGGGGGAGCCCGCTGAGGCCGCGGCGCCGCCCGTCACCGGGTCCGCCGGTGACGCTGACGCGCGGGAGGAGGCCCCAGCCCCCGACGACGCTGCCGAGGAGGACTCCCGGATAAGCCCGGAGACGGCGGGCGATGGGAGTTCACAGGAGAGCCCCGAGGAAACGGCCGGCGGGAGTGCACAGGAGAGCTCGGAGGCGGCGGGCGACGGGAGTTCGCAGGAGGGCCCCGAGGGAACGGCCGACGGGGGCTCTCAGGAGAGCTCCGAGGCAGCGGGTGAGGGGGCGGCCGGTGGGCCGGCCCCTCACCC
>NZ_JASKYT010000674.1:0-1559 GCF_041028275.1 Streptomyces sp. PU-14G | reverse complement strand
AGCTGGGGGAGGGGCGGGCGAGACAACCCTGTTGCGGCTGATCGCGGGCGAGGTGAAGCCGGACGCGGGGACGGTCACCGTCAGCGGCGGGCTCGGCGTGATGCCGCAGTTCGTGGGGAGCGTGCGGGACGAGTCGAGTGTGCGCGACCTCCTCGTCTCGGTGGCCCATCCGCGCATCCGTACGGCGGCCAAGGCCGTGGACGACGCGGAGTACGCCGTGATGACCGTCGACGACGAGGCCGCGCAGCTGCGCTACGCGCAGGCCCTCGCCGACTGGGCCGAGGTGCGCGGCTACGAGGCCGAGACGCTGTGGGACATGTGCACCGTCGCCGCGCTGGGTGTGCCGTACGAGAAGGCGCAGTGGCGCCAGGTGCGCACCCTCTCGGGGGGTGAGCAGAAGAGGCTGGTGCTGGAGTGGCTGCTGCGCGGCACGGACGAGGTGCTGCTGCTGGACGAGCCGGACAACTATCTCGACGTTCCCGGCAAGCGCTGGCTGGAGGGGCGGCTGCGCGAGACGAAGAAGACGGTGCTGTTCATCTCTCACGACCGGGAGTTGCTGGCGCGCGCCGCCGATCGCGTCGTGGCGGTCGAGCCGGGCGCGGCGGGCAGCGACGTGTGGGTGCACGGCGGCGGCTTCGCGACGTTCCACGCGGCGCGCAAGGAGCGGTTCGCGCGGTTCGAGGAGCTGCGGCGGCGCTGGGACGAGGAGCACGCCAAGCTCAAGCGGCTGGTCACCATGTACAAGCAGAAGGCCGCCTTCAACTCGGACATGGCCTCCAGGTTGCAGGCGGCCCGCACGCGGTTGCAGAAGTTCGAGGAGGCGGGGCCGCCGCTGGAGCCGCCGCGCGAGCAGGACATCCGCATGCGGCTGCGCGGCGGTAGGACGGGTGTGCGGGCGATCACCTGTGCGGGCCTGGAGCTGACGGGGCTGATGCGCCCCTTCGACCTGGAGGTCTTCTACGGGGAGCGGGTCGCCGTGCTCGGCTCTGGGGGCACCTCCCGGCGTTAGCTGGGGGAGGCTCGGGAAAGTCCCACTTCCTGCGGCTGCTGGCGGGCGGGGAGGTCGGCCACACGGGGAAGTGGAAGCTGGGCGCCCGTGTCGTCCCCGGCCACTTCGCCCAGACCCACTCCCACCCGGAGCTGGAGGGCCGCACCCTCCTGGACATCCTGTGGAAGGAGCACGCCCACGACCGCGGCGCCGCGATGTCGGCGCTGCGCCGCTACGAGCTGACCCGGCAGGCCCAGCTCGCCTTCGAGCGCCTGTCCGGCGGCCAGCAGGCCCGCTTCCAAATCCTGCTGCTGGAGCTGGCCGGCGCCACGGCGCTGCTTTTGGACGAGCCGACGGACAACCTGGACCTGGAGTCCGCCGAGGCCCTCCAGGAGGGCCTGGAGTCGTTCGAGGGGACGGTGCTCGCGGTCACCCACGACCGCTGGTTCGCCCGCTCCTTCGACCGCTTCCTGATCTTTGGTGCGGACGGCCGGGTGCGGGAGACGCCGGATCCTGTGTGGGACGAGGGCAGGGTGGCGTGGGCGCGGTAGGAACGGGCGCGGCGTGGTGG
>NZ_JASKYT010000673.1:0-1536 GCF_041028275.1 Streptomyces sp. PU-14G | reverse complement strand
GTCGAATCGCGCGGTCGGTCGGGCGAACCTGACCGCGCCGACGGCCAGATGCTCCGGCCAGCGGTGGTGGGGTGGGCTGCTCATGCGCTCACGGTGACAGGTGCGGTGGACGGAGGCCTCCGCCCACCGCACCTGTCACCGTGAGCGCATGAGCAGCCCACCCCACCACCGCTGGCCGGAGCATCTGGCCGTCGGCGCGGTCAGGTTCGCCCGACCGACCGCGCGATTCGACGCCGTACGGGCCTTCTACGTCGACGACCTCGGACTGCCCGTCCTCGCCGAGTGGCGCGACCACGCGGGCTACGACGGCCTCGTCCTCGGCCTTCCCGGCACCCCCGTCCACCTGGAGCTCACCCAGCACGGCGCCCCGCCCCGCATCCCCGAGCCGCATCCGGAGAACCAGTTGGTCTTCTACCTGGAGGACCCGGCGGCCCACGACCGCGCGACGGCGCACCTCGCCTCCCGCGGCCACCATCCCGTCCCCGCCACCAACCCGTACTGGCCCGCGCACGGCGCCACCGTCTTCGAGGACCCGGACGGCTGGCAGGTCGTCCTCGCCCCCTGGGTCTTCGGCCGCGACCCGGTAGGACGCGCGGCGCGAGGGACCGAGGCGCGAGGGATCGCGGCGCGAGGGATCGCGGCGCGAGGGATCGCGGCGCGAGGGATCGCGGCGCGAGGGAGCGAGGCGCGAGGGAGCGAGGCGCGAGGGAGCGAGGGCGCTACTCCATGACCCGGGCCAGGGTCCGGAAGTACTGCTGACCGCGCCAGGCCTCCCGGTTACCGAGAACGATCAGGCGGCGCCTGGCGCGGCTCACCGCGACGTTCAGCAGGTTGGCCCGGCCCGCGGCCCACGCGCGGCTGCCCTCGGCGTCCGGACCCGTGCCGAGGACGAGGATCACGACATCGGACTCCTTGCCCTGCGCGGTGTGCACGGTGCCGATGCGTCGCGGAGCCACCCGGCCCGCCAGCACCCTGGTCGCTTCCTGGGCGACCGTGCGGAACGGGCTCAGGACGAACAGCTCGTCCTCCTCCAGACCCCGCTCCTGGAGCAGTTCCACCGACCGCAGGAGCGCGCGCCCCTCCTCCGGCACCCAGTGCCCTTGGGCCTCGGTCGCCCTGATGTCCCACCACACGCTGCGCTGCGCCGCGGGGAAGTCCCCGCGCCCCTGCTCGCTGACCCCGTCGACCATCATGCCGTCGTACGCGATCTCGTTGCTGACGGTGAACATCGGGTCGTCGCACCGGCGGTGGACGCGCAGAGGGGCGCCGACCCAGAGTTCGCCGCCGTCCCCGGTGTCGTCGGGGAGGCTCGTCCCCCACCTGTTGGTGCGGTCCGCGAGCTGCTGAACGGAGGTGCCGGTCGGAACCCAGGTCTGTGCTGCGCCATGGTGGGCGCGCAACCGCTGCTGCGCCGTGTAGGGCAGGACGACAACGGGCTCCAGCTGCTTCGGGTCCCCGACCACCACAGCCCTGCGGGTACGCCACAGCGCGCCCGCCGCCAYCTRSSRCGCCGCCTGGCCCGCCTCGTCGATGAAC
>NZ_JASKYT010000672.1:0-1535 GCF_041028275.1 Streptomyces sp. PU-14G | reverse complement strand
GGGGAGGGGTCAGGAGTCGGCGTTGCGTTCGCGTTGCCTTCGGGCGGCCTCCGTGGGGCGGCGCACCGGGTCCGCCTCCTGGTCGATGTCGGGGACCTGGTCCAGGTCCTCGTCGCGGGTCTCCTCCTCCCACAGCGCCCGGTACTTCGCGTCCCGCAGTTTCAGCAGGACGCAGGCGACCAGCGCCGAGACGAGGGAGCCGATGAGGACGGCGGCCTTGGTGTGTTCGGTGACGGCCGCGTCGGTGAAGGCCAGTTCGGAGACCAGCAGCGAAACGGTGAAGCCGATACCGGCCAGCATCGCGACCCCGGCGACGTCCGCCCACGCCAGGTCGGAGCTGAGGCGGGCGCGGGTGAAGCGGGCTGTCAGGTAGGTGCCCGCGAACACCCCCACGAACTTGCCCGCGAACAGGCCGAGCATCACCCCGAGTGCCTCAGGTTGCCGGAAGGTTTCTCCCAGCGCGGAGCCGGAGACGGCGACGCCGGCGGAGAAGAGGGCGAAGACGGGCACGGCGAAGCCGGCGGACAGGGGGCGGACCCGGTGCTCGACGCGCTCGGCGGGGGAGGTGCTGTCGGGGTCGGTCGCGTCGTCGGGGGCGACGCGCAGCAGCAGGCCCATCGCCACGCCGGCGATGGTGGCGTGTACGCCGCTGTTGTAGGCCAGCCCCCAGATGAGGACACCCAGCGGCACGTACACGTACCAGCCGCGGACGCGCAGGTTGACGTGGAGGACGCGGAAGAGCACCAGTCCCGCGACGGCACCCGCGAACGCCGCCCAGTTGAGGGTGGAGGTGTAGAAGACGGCGATGACGAGGATCGCGCCCAGGTCGTCGACGATGGCCAGCGTCAGCAGGAAGGCGCGGATGCCGGAGGGCAGGTTGGTGCCGATGACGGCGAGGACGCCGAGGGCGAAGGCGATGTCGGTGGCCATCGGCACGGCCCAGCCGTCGAGGCTGCCGCCGCGCGCCGCGTTGACGGCGACGTAGAAGAGCGCGGGTACGGCCATGCCGCACACCGCGGCGACCATGGGGAGCGCGGCGGCGGCCGGGCGGCGCAGTTCCCCGACCGTCAGCTCGCGTTTGAGTTCGATGCCGGCGACGAAGAAGAAGATCGTGAGGATGCCGTCGGAGGCCCAGTGCTCGACGGACAGGTCCAGGCCGAGTGCGGGGATGCCGAAGTGGAACGCCCGTACGGTCTCGTACAGGTGGCCGAGCGGGGTGTTCGCCCAGACGAGCGCCACGACGGCGGCGGCCAGCAGCACCGTGCCGCCGACCGTCTCGGTGCGCAGCGCGTCGGTGAGCAGCCTCCGCTCCTTGGCGGAGGGCCGCGCGAAGAGGGCAGCCCGGGCACCGGGCCGCGCGGAGTCGGTGTCACCGGGCTGAGCGGTGGTACCGGGGGTGCCGCCGGGCCCAGCGTCGGTGTCGGGGGCGTCGCCGGGCCGCGCGGAGTCGGGGGCGTTCCCGTTCTCGGGCTGCTGGGACTGCTCGCGGCCGTTGTTCCCGTGAGACGGGGACGGGGACGGGGGCGGGGTCATGG
>NZ_JASKYT010000671.1:0-1298 GCF_041028275.1 Streptomyces sp. PU-14G | reverse complement strand
GTGCGGAAGGGGGGGGAAGGAGAGTGGGACCGAGGCCGCGGCGCCTTCGCGAGACGGCACTCGATTCGGTCAATCTGACTTGACCAACGCGACGACGGGCCCTCGGGTCACGCTGCGGGGGCGTGGACGGAGCGTCGGCAGGGCGCGCGGATGCCCGTACGCCCCCTCCGGTGCGGGCGCCCCGAGGACCGTAAACTGTGCTGTCTTTCCGCGTGTGAGAGGTAGTTCGCCACCGATGAGGCTCGTCTTCGCAGGCACACCAGAGGTCGCCGTCCCGGCGCTCGACGCCCTGATCGCTTCCGAGCGGCACGAGGTCGCCGCCGTGGTCACCCGGCCTGACGCGCGGGCGGGACGCGGCAGGCGGCTGGTGCCCAGTCCCGTGGCCCAGCGGGCGCAGGAGGAGGGCATCGAGGTGCTCAAACCCGCGCGTCCCCGGGACGAGGACTTTCTGACACGGTTGCGGGAGATCGGTCCCGACTGTGCTCCCGTCGTCGCCTACGGCGCGCTGCTGCCCCGCGTCGCGTTGGACGTCCCCGCCCAGGGCTGGGTCAACCTGCACTTCTCGCTGTTGCCTGCCTGGCGTGGTGCCGCGCCCGTGCAGCACGCGTTGCTCGCCGGGGACGAGATGAGCGGGGCCACCACCTTCCTCATCGAGGAGGGGCTGGACTCGGGCCCGGTGTACGGCGTGGTCACCGAGGAGGTACGGCCCCGGGACACCAGCGGTGACCTGCTGACCCGGCTCGCGTTCGCTGGGGCGGGACTGCTCGCCGCCACGATGGACGGCATCGAGGACGGCACTCTCCAGGCGGTGCCGCAGCCGGAGGAGGGCATCTCCCTGGCGCCGAAGATCAGCGTGGAGGATGCCCGCATCGACTGGACCGCGCCCGCGCTCCGGGTCGACCGGGTGGTGCGCGCGTGCGCGCCGGCGCCCGGTGCGTGGACGGTTTTCCGGGGGGAGCGGCTGAAGGTGCGCTCCCTGGCACCGCTGTCGACCACGGTCACGGCCGCGGCCACGAGCGGGGAGGAGGTTCCGGCGGGCGAGTTGAGGGTCAGCAAGAACGCGGTTCATGTGGGTACGGGGTCGCACCCGGTCGAGCTGGAGTGGGTGCAGCCGCAGGGCAAGAAGCCCATGCGGGCGGCCGACTGGGCGCGGGGCAGCCGCATCGACGAGGGCGCCGGGTTCGAGGGGTAGAAGCTTCCGCGAGGAGGACCGGGAGGCCTGCTGTCGCGAGCCGCGGAGTGCTGGGGTACGGGACTGCTGGAGCACGGGAGTGCGGGAATCCCGCAGTTTGGAGTTC
>NZ_JASKYT010000670.1:0-1583 GCF_041028275.1 Streptomyces sp. PU-14G | reverse complement strand
CTCCTTGACGAGCCAGAATCCGGCGTCGTTGACGTGGCTGAAGACCCCCCCCCCCCCCCCCCCCCCCCCCCCCCCCCCCCCCCCCCCCCCCCCCCCCCCCCCCCCCCCCCCCCCCCCCCCCCCCCCCGCTGAGGGGAAGGCGGTTCGGTTACACCACCAACGAGAGCAGCAGCAGGAGCACCAGCGCCACGACGGAGATGATGGTCTCCATCACCGACCAGGACTTGATGGTCTGGCCGACGTTCATGCCGAAGTACTCCTTGACGAGCCAGAATCCGGCGTCGTTGACGTGGCTGAAGAAGAGCGAACCCGCGCCGACGGCGAGCACGACGAGAGCGGCCTGCGCCGTGGACATGTCGGCGGCGAGCGGCGCCACCAGCCCCGCCGCGGAGACGGTGGCGACCGTCGCGGACCCGGTGGCCAGCCGGATGCCGACGGCGATGAGCCAGCCGAGCAGCAGCGCGGGAATGGACCAGTCCTGCGAGACGTCGAGGATCATCTGGCCGATGCCGACGTCGACGAGCGTCTGCTTGAAGCCGCCACCGGCGCCGACGATCAGCAGGATGCCCGCGATCGGCCCGAGGGAGGAGCCGACGGTGGACGACAGCCTGTCCTTGGTGAACCCGGCGGAGCGGCCGAGCGTGAACATGGCCACCAGCACGGCGACGAGCAGCGCGATCATCGGATCGCCGACGACGTCCATGACGCGCTGCACCGTGTTCTCGGCGTCGTCGATGACGATGTCGGTGAGCGCCTTGGCGAGCATCAGCACGACGGGCAGCAGCACCGTGGCGAGCGTGATGCCGAAGCCGGGGCGCTTGTCCAGCTCTGTGCTGGCCCGTTCGGGGACGACGCCCTCGGGCGGGGTCGTGTCGACCCAGCGTGCGGCGACCTTGCCGAACAGCGGGCCCGCGACGACCAGCGTCGGAATGCCGACGACGAGGCCGAGCGCGAGCGTCACACCGAGGTTGGCGTCGATGGCGTCGATGGCCACCAGCGGACCCGGGTGCGGCGGGATCAGCCCGTGCATCACGGAGAGCCCCGCCAGCGCGGGGATGCCGACCCGCATCACGGAGTAGTTGCCGCGCTTGGCGACCAGCAGCACGACGGGGATCAGGAGGACCAGCCCGACCTCGAAGAACATCGGCAGCCCGACGATCCCGGCGATCAGCGCCATGGCCCAGGGGATGGTGCGCTTGCTCGCCCTGGCCAGGATGGTGTCGACGATCTGGTCGGCACCGCCGGAGTCGGCGAGGAGTTTGCCGAGGATGGCGCCGAGGGCGATGAGCACGCCGACACCGGAGACGGTGTCGCCGAGCCCGGTGGTGAAGCTGGAGATGGCCTTGTCCAGGGGCGCCGCCGCCACGGCGCCCAGGACGAGGGAGCCGACGGTCAGCGACAGGAACGCGTGCAGCTTGAACCGCGTGATGAGCAGGACGATGACGGCGATGCCGACGAGGGCGGCGATCCCCAACTGCGCGTTGCCGGCGGACGTGATGGGGTCGGGCTGCGACCCCGCGGCCAGCATCTCGACGCTGAGATGTCTCACGGCTCTTCCTTCTTCGCTGTGGGTGGGGTGGGGG
>NZ_JASKYT010000067.1:0-26083 GCF_041028275.1 Streptomyces sp. PU-14G | reverse complement strand
CTGGTGAACGTGCTGGTGGGCGGGGCGGTGGGGGTCGGCATCAGACCAGTTCCTCCGTTCCCGCCTTGCGCATGTAGACGCTGACCATGATCAGGATGAGGGCCATCAGGAGGAAGGACATCGCTGCCGCCGTCGGATAGTCCAGGACGTTGAGGAACTGCTTCTGGATGGCGTTGCCGACCATCTGTTCGTTCGGAGAGCCCAGGAGCTGGGCGTTGATGTAGTCGCCGGAGGCCGGGATGAAGGTGAGCAGGGTGCCCGCCACGACGCCGGGCAGCGAGAGCGGGAAGGTCACCTTCCGGAAGGTGGTGGCCGGCGTGGCGTACAGGTCGCGGGCGGCCTCGTGCAGCGAGGTGTCGATCCGCTCCAGCGAGCTGTAGAGCGGCAGGATCATGAAGGGCAGGAAGTTGTAGGTGAGCCCGCAGACCACCGCGAGGGGCGTGGCGAGCAGGCGCTCGTCACCTGTCAGCCCCAGCCAGCTCGTCACGTCGAGCACGTGGAGGGAGCTGAGGGCGCCGACCACGGGGCCGCCGTCGGACAGGATCGTCTTCCACGCCAGGGTGCGGATGAGGAAGCTGGTGAAGAACGGCGCGATCACCATGACCAGCACCAGGTTGCGCCACCGACCGGCCCTGAAGGCGATCATGTAGGCGAGCGGGTATCCGATCGCCAGGCAGAGGACCGTAGCGGTGGCCGCGTAGCCGAACGAGCGGAGGAAGTGTTCGCCGTAGGAGGCCAGCGCGTCGGTGTAGTTGGAGAACTGCCAGGTGACCCGGAAGCCCTCCTCCAGTGAGCCGCTCTGGACCGAGGTGGAGGCCTGGTAGAAGAGCGGCGCGACGAAGAAGACGGCGAGCCACAGTCCAGCGGGCAGCAGCAGCCAGTACGGGGTCAGCTTGCGCCCGGGCCGCCCGCCCCCGCCGCCCGAGCCGGGGCCTGCGCCGACGCCGTCGTCGGCACCCGTGCCGTCCTTCGGTCCCGTTGGCGTGTCGGAGGTCCCCGCAAGGGGCGCCAGGGCTGTCACAGGACCTCCTCGCCCGCTGCCGCGTCCTGGGCCGCGTCCAGGGCGAAGGTGTGGGCGGGCCGCCAGTGCAGCACGACGTCGGCTCCGGCGGTGAGCCTGGTATCGCGCTCCACGTTCTGTTCGTAGACGGTGAGCTCGCAGCACGCCGGGGTCTCCACCAGGTACTGCCAGGACACGCCGAGGTAGCCGGCGTCCTTGATGCGGCCGGTGAGCCTGTTGTCGGTCGCGGGGACGGTGTCCGCCTCGTCCGGGTGGACGAGGGCGATCTTCTCGGGTCGTACGCCGACGAGCACCTTCGTGCCCGTCTCGACACCCTCGACGGCGCAGCGGCTCGTGGGCAGCCGCAGCGTGACGTCG
Organism: Streptomyces sp. PU-14G; assembly: GCF_041028275.1. NCBI lineage: Bacteria > Bacillati > Actinomycetota > Actinomycetes > Kitasatosporales > Streptomycetaceae > Streptomyces > Streptomyces sp. PU-14G. The sequence continues at coordinate 24,705 of NZ_JASKYT010000067.1, read as the reverse complement.
GCACCGGCCACCTTGACCTGGGTCTCGGCGGGCACCTCCGCCACGGGCGCCCCGACCCCCTCCCTCGATGCCCCGGCCTTCTCGGACGTCTCGGCCTCCGCCGGACCCTCGGCCCCCGCCGGACCCTCGGCCCCCGCTGGGCTCTCGGCCTCCGCCGGCGTCCCGGCTTCCACGGGTGGTTCCTCCCTCTCGGGTGTCTCGGCCCCCGCCGGCGGCCCGGTGGAGGCGGCGGCCGGCCCGACGGTCTTCTCGCGGGAGAGGACCTCGGCCTCGATCAGATTCGAGGTGCCCAGGAAGTTGGCGACGAAGGTGGATCGGGGGTTCTCGTACAGGTCGGCGGGCGGGCCGAGTTGCTCGACGCGGCCTCGGTACATCACGGCGACGCTGTCGGCCATGGTCATGGCCTCTTCCTGGTCGTGCGTGACGTGCACGAAGGTGATGCCGACCTCCGTCTGGATCCGCTTGAGTTCCAGCTGCATCTGGCGGCGCAGCTTGAGGTCGAGCGCCCCCAGTGGCTCGTCGAGGAGCAGGACGCGCGGCCGGTTGATCAGCGCGCGGGCGAGCGCCACGCGCTGTTGCTGGCCGCCGGAGAGCTGCCGTGGTGTGCGCCGGGCCATGTCACCCAGTTGCACCAGGTCGAGCATCTCGGCCACCTGGTTCCGTACGGATTTCACGCCGCGACGCCGCAGTCCGAAGGCGACGTTCTCGGCTATGTCGAGGTGGGGGAAGAGCGCGTAGTTCTGGAAGACGGTGTTGACGGGACGCTTGTGCGGGGGCAGGCGCGTGATGTCGTCATCACCCAGCAGGATTCTGCCGCCGGTCGGCTCCTCCAGCCCCGCGAGCATGCGGAGGGTGGTGGTCTTGCCGCAGCCGGAGGCGCCGAGAAGGGCGAAGAAGGAACCTTCGGGAATGGTGAGGTCGAGCGGGTGGACGGCGGTGAAGTCGCCGAAGGTCTTGCTGATACCGGAAAGAGTGATGGTCATGGCCGGTCCTCGAAGGAGGGGCTGGTCCCGGCGAGCCGTGGGCGTCCCTCGGCGAACGGGGAAACCCGGACCCGGCCCGGGGCGGCTGCCCGACGGACGGAGGTGGATGCGAAGACGCGTGCGGTGCGGAGTCTCCTCGTGGAACGGAGTCTCTGGCGGCGGCACTCCGTGGAACGGAGTCTCTGGCGGCGCCTCCTCATGGAACGGGCTCTCCGACGGAGGCGCTTCGTGGGGGCGGAGGCGCTCTTTTTTTGGGGAGGGACAGAGATACTTCGTGGAAGGGAGGCGCCTCCCGAGGCGGAGAGGGGCCTCGCCCGTCGCGGGTCCCTGCGGTCTCACGCCCCGATGAGCTTGGAGAACTTCTCCTCGTACCGTGCCTCTTCCTTGGCGCTCATCGGGCGGAAGTTCTTGCCCTTGGCGATCATGTGCTGGTCGGGGAAGACGAGTGGGTCCTCCGCCAACTCCTTGTCGATCTTCTCCATCTCTGCCTTGGCCCCGGAGACCGGGCAGATGTAGTTGACCCACGCGGCCAGCTGCGCGGCCACGTCGGGCTGGTAGTAGTAGTCGATCAGCGCTTCGGCGTTGCTCTGGTGGCGTGCCTTGGCGGGGACGAGCAGGTCGTCCGTACCGAACAGATAGCCGCGGTCGGGCACCGCGAAGGCGATGTCGTCGTTGTCCATCTGGAGTTGCACGATGTCGCCGGCCCAGGCCAGGCAGGCGGCGATGTCGCCGGAGTTCAGCTCGTCCAGGTAGTCGTTGCCACTGAAGCGCCGCAGCTGTTTGCGGTCCACCGCCTTCTGGATGCGGGCGATCGCCGCGTCGAACTGGTCCTCGGTGAAGTGCTCGGAGTCGGCCCCCATGTCGAGCATGGTCAGACCGACGGTGTCGGTCATCTCCGTCAGCATGGATATCCGGCCCTTGAGAGCGTCGTCCTCCAGCAGTTGCGTGACGCTGGTGATCTTCTTCCCGTTGGTGGCTTTCTTGTTGTAGGCCACGATGCAGGCGGTCCCCGCCCAGGGGTAGCTGTACTGCCGTCCGGGGTCGTGCGCCGCCGCGCGGAACCGGTCCTCCAGGTTGGTGACCGCGTGCGTCATGTTCGCCGGGTCGAGCCGCTGCACGTAGCCCTGCCTGATGAGGCGGCCCGCCATCCAGTCGGAAAGGCAGATCAGGTCGCGCCCGGTGCTCTGTCCCGCCGCGAGCTGAGGCTTGATCTTCCCGTAGAACTCGTTGTTGTCGTTGATGTCCTCGACGTACTTGACCCTGATCCCGGACTGGCTCTCGAAGTGGTCGAGCGTCGGGTGCTTCTTCTTGTTCTTCTCGTCGACGTCGATGTAGAGCGGCCAGTTGGCGAAGTTGAGGACCTTCTCCTTCTTGGAGTAGTCGGGGGCGTCCTCGGCTCCTTCACCACCCTTGCTGCCTGCCGCGGGCGGGATGCCGCAGGCGGCCAGGGTCGTTCCGGCGGCGGCGAGGGAGGCGGCGCGCAGCAGTCTGCGCCGGGACATCGCGGCACGACCGCTGGTCAGACCGCGCTCCCACGCCTTGGCAACGGGCTCCGGCAGGCCTTCGTACAGGTCCATGAGGGACCGCCTTCCTGAAGAAGGGAGGGGAAGGGGTGGGGTGGGGCGGGGTGAAGGAACGGGGACGGAAACGGGGACGGAGGGCGGTGAAGCAGGGCTGGAGCAATAAGGGCGGCCTCGCCGCTCGGCGGTGGCGCACCGGCGCTCAGCAGTGGTGCGCCGCCACTCAGCAGTGGTGCGCCACCGCTGGACGTGGCGCGCCGCCGCTCAGCGGTCGCCGAAGACCGTACGGTGCCAGTCCTTGCGTACGACGCCCGTCGTCTCCGACATGACGTGCTTGATCTGGGTGTACTCCTCGAAGGAGTAAGCGGACATGTCCTTGCCGTGCCCTGAGGCCTTGTATCCGCCGTGCGGCATCTCGCTGATGATCGGGATGTGGTCGTTGAGCCACACGCATCCGGCCTGGATCTCGCGGGCGGCGCGCCCGGTGCGGAAGACGGAGCGGCTCCAGGCGGAGGCGGCCAGCCCGTAGGGGGTGTCGTTGGCCAGCGCGATGCCCTCGTCGTCGGTGTCGAACGGGAGGACGACGAGGACCGGCCCGAAGATCTCCTCCTGCACGACCTCGCTGTCCTGCGGGGCCGAGGTGATGAGTGTCGGCCGGTAGTAGGCGCCCTTGGCGAGTTCTCCGCCGGGGGCCTCGCCGCCGGTGACGACGGTGGCGTAGGCGCGGGCCCTGTCCACGAAGCCGGCGACCCGGTCGCGCTGCGCGTGCGAGATCAGCGGGCCGAGATCCGTGTCCTGGGCGAACGGGTCACCGACCCGGACGCCGCTCATCAGGTCGGCGACGGCGCTGACGAACGCGTCGTAGAGCGGACGTTGCACATAGGCGCGGGTCGCGGCCGTGCAGTCCTGGCCCGTGTTGATCAGCGCGCCCGCGACAGCGCCGTGAGCGGCGGCTTGCAGGTCCGCGTCGTCGAACACCAGGAAGGGTGCCTTGCCGCCCAGTTCAAGGTGGAGGCGCTTGGCGGGCCGCGAGGCCGTGGTGGCGATCTCGGCGACTCGGCGGCCGACGGCGGTGGAGCCGGTGAAGGAGGTCATGGCGACGTCGGGGTGGGCGACCAGTGCCTCGCCCGCGTCCCGACCCGCGCCCGTCACGATGTTGACGACCCCGTCAGGGATGCCGGCCTCCGCCGCGGCCTGCGCGAACATCAGGGAGGTGAGAGGGGTCAGCTCGGAGGGCTTGAGCACGATGGTGTTGCCCGCGGCCACGGCGGGCAACACCTTCCAGGCGGCCATCTGGAGCGGATAGTTCCACGGAGCGATGGAGCCGATGACGCCGAGCGGTTCGCGGCGGACGGCCGAGGTGTGCTCACCGCTGTACTCGGCCGCTGCGGCACCCGTGAGATGGCGTGCCGCGCCCGCGAAGAAGGCCACGTTGTCGAAGGAGCCGGGCACGTCGAACTCGGCGGACAGCTTGAGGGGCTTGCCGCACTGGAGCGACTCGGCGTACACGAACTCGTCGGTCAGCTCGGCCAGCCGGGCGGCCCAGCGGTGCATGGCGTCCGAGCGCTCGGCCGGGGTGGCGCCGGCCCAGCCGGGGAAGGCCTCCCGGGCGGCGCGGACCGCGGCGTCGACGTCGGCCGGTCCTGCGAGCGCGAAGGTGTGGATGTCCTCTCCCGTGGCCGGGTCGACGAGCGCGTGTGAGCGACCCGAGGTGCCGGGACCGAGCCGTCCGGCTACGTACTGGGCACCCGCGGCGAACCGTTCGGACACATCGAAGCGCTGAACCATCGGGACTCCTGACCACTACGGCGTGCGACGTCTTGCGGTGGTCCCACGGCACGGCTGGCGTCGTCCGCCGACCCGCGCCCCACTGACGCTCGACCGTGGCCCGGACCACTGTTGGCAGCCGATCCTGACAGGGGTTCGTCCATCCAACAAGGGATTCCGTAGTCATCTTTTGATTACGCCACGGAATCTGAACTCTGTTGCCTGTGCCGCCCGGCCAACGGCAATCCCGGGGCGCCCGCCTGCCGCAAGGCCTCGCGAGACCGCCGCGCGCGGAACGCCGAGACGCCCCACGAGCGTGCGGCGAGCCGTACCGGGCGAGCCCTGCGGCGACGCGAGGGCAGTGCGGGATCGCCCGCCGCGGACACTCGCCCGGCGGGGCGTGCAGACACCTGTCCGTGAGGCACGAACAAGCATCTGTCCGGGCGGGGAAGCAGCTTCCGTCCGGACACGGAAACGGTTGCTCCGCCCGCCTGGAAGGAGCTACTCGTCCGGCTCCTTCCGACAGCGTGCGGTCAGCTCATGGCAGAGAGACGGTCGGCTCACGCGAGAGAGGCGGTCGGCTCATGGCAGAGAGGCGGTCGGCTCACGCGAGAGAGGCGGTCGGCTCATGGCAGAGAGGCGGTCGGCTCACGCGAGAGAGGCGGTCGGCTCACCGCAGGAAGACGGTCGGTTCGTGGCGGCGGAGCGCTCAGCAGCCCCGCCGCGCTGTCCCGGTCACTTGGGGAGCCACAGCGCCGCAGGTGCGGCACCCGCGTCCCTGGCGTCGTAGGAGGTCCCGCTGCCGCCCGGGCCCGAATCGCCGCCGGTCTCGTCGGCCCAGACCGTCAGGGAGAGCACCAGCAGCAGGCTGACGATCACCGAAAGAGTGAGGCTGACGATGCCCAGCACGAAGCCGGCCGTCGCCTGTGCCCGGCCGCCCAGCTCTCCCCTGCGCACCGCCCGCCGGGCGCTGATCCCCAGGAGGAGCGCGACGGTGGAGGAGATCACGCTGAGGAAGCTGCCCCAACAGGTGATGATCAGCACCGCGCTGACGATGCCGACCACCATGGCGGCGATCGACTTGCCGGCCGACAGAGGCGGCCCCTGCCACCCGTACCCGTAGGGGACGTACGCGGCCGTACCGTGGCTGCCGTAGCCGCCCTGCGCGCCGTACCCCGCTCCGCTGCCGTACGCGCCGGCCGTGGGGTATCCCGCGGAGGCGGGATACTCGGGGAGGGCGCCGCCGTACACGCTCTGCGCTCCCCCTCCGGCGTGCCCGCTCTGCCCTCCGTACGCGGCGCCCGCCGCCGTGCCGTACGAGCGGCCAGGTCCGTCCGGCGCCAGCGGTATCGGGGGCGGTTGGTCGCCCTCCTGGTTCTTGTCGCCGCTTCCGCCGGGCTGCCCCGGCGCTCCGGAAGACGGCGGTTGTCCCGCCCCGTGGCTCATCGTGTCCCCTCTCGTGCCCTCCCCTTACTCCCCGTCCATGCTATGCGGCGGCCCGGACAAGGCTCCCTGCCGACTCCCCTCGGGCACGCACAGCCGTCACACCCCACGTCACCCGGGCTCTGGGCCCGCGGGCGCGTGGCGGCGCCTACGATGATCCGGTCCCTCAAGGAGCTGGAGGCACCTGTTGTCCGATTCTTCCGACCTGACCGCCTTCATCGCGGGGCTGCCCAAGGCGGAGCTGCACGTCCACCACGTCGGTTCCGCCTCGCCCCGTATCGTCGCCGCACTCGCGGCGCGCCACCCCGAAGCGGGCGTACCGGCCGATCCGGAAGCGCTCTCGGAGTACTTCACGTTCACCGACTTCGCCCACTTCATCAAGGTCTACCTCTCCGTGGTGAATCTCATCCGGGACGCGGAGGACGTGCGGCTGCTCACCTACGAGATCGCCCGCGACATGGCGCGCCAGTCGGTCCGCTACGCGGAGCTGACCGTCACGCCTTACAGCTCGGTCAGCCGCGGCATTCCGGACGGAGCCTTCCTGGAGGCGATCGAGGACGCCCGCCGGTCGGCGGAACGGGAGCTCGGCGTGGTGCTGCGCTGGACGTTCGACATCCCCGGTGAGGCAGGGCTGGAGTCGGCGGAGGAGACCACCCGTATCGCTACCGAGATGACGCCCGACGGACTGATCTCCTTCGGCCTCGGTGGACCGGAGATCGGTGTGCCCAGGCCGCAGTTCAAACCGTACTTCGACCGCGCGCTGGCCATCGGGCTGCACAGCGTGCCGCACGCGGGCGAGACGACGGGGCCCGAGACGATCTGGGACGCCCTCACCTCGTTGCGCGCCGAGCGCATCGGTCACGGCACGAGCGCGGTACAAGACCCCCGGCTGCTGGAACATCTGGCGGAGACCCGGATCCCGTTGGAGGTGTGCCCCACCTCCAACATCGCGACCCGTGCCGTGGAGTCGCTGGAGAACCATCCGCTCGCCGAGATGGTCAAGGCGGGCGTCCTGGTCACGATCAACAGCGACGATCCCCCGATGTTCGGCACGGATCTCAACACCGAGTACGGCATCGCGGCGCGGCTGCTGGGGCTGGACGCGCCCGGGCTGGCGGCGCTCGCCCGGAACGCGGTGCAGGTGTCCTTTCTCGACGCCCCCGGCAAGGCACGGCTCTGCGAGGAGATCGACACCTATCTGGCCACCTGGCAGCGTCCGCAGTGACAGTCCCAGGTCCGCTGCGCGAAGTGACCGCTGTCGCCCACCGGGGCGCGCCCTTCGTGGCCCGGGAGAACACCCTGCCCTCCTTCCGTGCCGCCGTGACGGCGGGCGCCGACGCCGTCGAGCTGGACGTACGGCTCACCCGCGACCAGGTCCCGGTGGTGTTGCACGACCGCACGCTGGCGCGGCTGTGGGGCCGGGACGTCGCGGTGGCCGAGCTGCCCAGGCAGCGGCTGGCTTCCCTGGCGGCGGGCGTGCCCACGCTGGTCGAGGCACTGGCCGCCACGCGGGCGGTGCGCACGCTGATCGATCTTCCTGACCCGGGGGCCGTACCGGCCACGGTGGCGGCTGTGCGGGAGGCGGACGCAGCGGAGCGCGTGTACTACTGCGGCGGCCCGGTGGCGATGCGGCGGGTACGCGCCGCGGAACCGGGCGCGGAGGTGGCGCTGAGCTGGGATCGGGCAGCCCCTGTGCGCCCGACGCTGCTGGAGGAGCTGCGCCCCCGCTGGCTCAACTACGGTTTCGGGCTGCTCACTCCTCAGCTGGTGGCCCGCGCGCACGCCGACGGCCGTCTCGTCTCCGCCTGGACGGCCGACCGGATGCGCACCATGCGCCGGCTCGCGGCGATGGGCGTGGACTCGATCACCACCAACCACATCGAGCGGCTCGTCCGCGACCGGGAGAACGCGGCAGGGGCGCACGGTTGGAGCAGGGCTGTTACATGAGCGGCTTACCGTGGGAGCGGGGGGAGTGGTTGGCTTCCCTCCGACGCCTACGCACTCGGGAAACGGAGCCACCGTGATCATCTTCGGCACCACCAGCAAGCTGGTGCAGCTGGCCATGCTGAACCTGCTCTGCGGTTTCTGCGGCAATCCGGCTGCGCACCCGCTGCGCAAGCGGGTCACGAAGTTCTCCCTGTTCTTCATCCCGCTCTTCCCGATCGCGCCTGCGAAGCACTCGATCCAGTGCACGTTCTGCGGCGCCGGGACGGAGATCTCCAAGGAGTCGGCGGAGCAGATGCTCGCGCACGGCGGCGCGCCCGGCGGTCAGTTCGGCCCGCAGCAGGGCGGCAACGTTCCGCAGCAGCCGGGCGGGGTGCAGGACGGCAACCCCTTCGCCTCCCAGCAGCCGCAGAACCCGTACCAGTCCTGAGGCGGTAACGCGCTTCAGGCGGCGCGCACGGGGCGCCGCCGAGGCTGGGGCACACACGAGGGGCCCGTACCCACCGCGGTGGGTACGGGCCCCTCGTGTGTCCCCGTCAGAGCCGGTGTGAGAGCGGGGCTCAGCCTGCCGCGTGGCTCACAGCGCGGTCATCACGTGCTTGACCCGGGTGTAGTCCTCCAGCCCGTACATGGACAGGTCCTTGCCGTAGCCGGACTTCTTGAAGCCGCCGTGCGGCATCTCGGCGACGAGCGGGATGTGGGTGTTGATCCACACGCAGCCGAAGTCGAGCGCCTTGGAGAGCCGCATGGCGGTGCCGTGGTTGGTCGTCCACACGGACGACGCCAGCGCGTAGTCGACGTCGTTCGCCCACTGGACGGCCTGCGCCTCGTCGGTGAACTTCTGGACGGTGATCACGGGGCCGAAGACCTCGTTCTGGATGATCTCGTCGTCCTGCTTGAGCCCGGAGACCACGGTGGGCGCGTAGAAGAAGCCCTTGTCGCCGACGCGTTCGCCGCCCGCCTCCACCTTGGCGTGGGCCGGCAGGCGGTCGATGAAGCCCGCGACCTTCTCCAGGTGGGTGGGGTTGTTCAGCGCGCCGTAGAAGCAGTCCTCGTCGCTGAGGTCGCCCGTCTTGACCTCGGCCGCCGCCTTGGCGAGGGCCTGCACGAACTCCTCGTACACGCCCTCCTGGACGAGCACGCGGGTGGCCGCGGTGCAGTCCTGTCCGGCGTTGAAGAAGCCGCCGTCCCTGATGCCCTCCACAGCGGCCGGGATGTCGGCGTCGTCGAAGACGATGCAGGGGGCCTTGCCGCCCAGTTCCAGGTGGACGCGCTTGAGGTCCTTGGCGCCGCTGGCCGCCACCTCCATGCCGGCCCGGACCGAACCGGTGATCGAGGCCATGGCCGGGGTGTCGTGCTCGACGAGCAGGCGCCCTGTGTCGCGGTCGCCGCAGACGATGTTGAAGACCCCCTTGGGCAGGATCTCGCCCATCACCTCGGCCAGGAAGACCGTGGAGGCCGGGGTGGTGTCGGAGGGCTTCAGCACCACGGTGTTGCCCGCGGCCAGCGCCGGGGCGAACTTCCACACGGCCATCATCGCCGGGTAGTTCCACGGCGCCACCTGCGCGCACACGCCGATGGGCTCGCGCCGCACGAAGGAGGTGAGGCCCTCCATGTACTCGCCGGCCGCCTTGCCGTCCAGCATCCTTGCCGCACCGGCGAAGAAGCGGATCTGGTCGAGCATCATCGGCAGCTCCTCCTGCCGGGTCAGCTCCAGCGGCTTGCCGCAGTTCTCGCACTCGGCGGCCAGCAGCTCGTCGGCGCGCTTCTCCAGCGCGTCGGCGATCTTGAGGAGCGCCTGCTGGCGGGTGCCGGGCGTCGCGTCGCGCCAGGCCGGGAAGGCGGCCTCGGCGGCGGCCATCGCGGCGTCGACGTCGGCGGCGCCGGACAGCGGCGCCGTCGCGTACGCCTCACCCGTCGCCGGGTTGACCACCTCGGTGGTCCGGCCGTCAGCGGCGTCCCTGAACTCCCCGTCGATGTAGTTGCGCAGTCGACGCAGCTCGGTGGTCACTTCGCACCCCTCCTGCTCCGTTGTCCATTGGGTGAGACTGCCAGCCTAACCGGCTGACCAACGTTTTCGATACACCTGACCGCATCGAACAACGGATTCAGTTTTTACTCGGTCCGATCACTGCGGATTACATCGCTCACGGGTTGCGGGACGGAGGAGGTCTCATGCACAGTGGCACCTGTGGCTCGCGACTCGAAGAAGACAGGCGGCTCCTCCTCCCTGGATGCCGTGTCCCTGGCGATCATCGAACAGCTCCAGGAGGACGGACGGCGTCCGTACGCCGCCATCGGCAAGGCCGTAGGCCTGTCCGAGGCGGCCGTGCGGCAGCGCGTCCAGAAGCTCCAGGAGCAGGGCGTCATGCAGATCGTCGCCGTGACGGATCCGCTGACCGTCGGCTTCATGCGCCAGGCGATGCTCGGCGTCACGGTCGACGGGGACGTCGAGCCGGTCGCCGACGCGCTCGCTCAGATCGACGAGGTCGACTACGTCGTGATCGCGGCGGGCTCGTACGACCTGCTGGTCGAGATCGTGTGCCACGACGATGACCATCTCCTCGAGCTGATCAACAAACGCATCCGGACCATGCCGGGCGTGCGCTCGACCGAGAGCTTCGTCTACCTCAAGCTGCGCAAGCAGACCTACACATGGGGAACGCGATAACAGTGAGCAAGGACAGTCAGGCCAACCAGGGGAACAAGGACCTCTCCCGCACCGCGCACGACCACCTGTGGATGCACTTCACCCGCATGTCGTCGTACAGGGACGCACCGGTGCCGACCATCGCCCGCGGTGAGGGCGTCTACATCTACGACACCGACGGCAAGCGCTACCTCGACGGCCTGGCGGGCCTGTTCGTCGTCCAGGCGGGGCACGGCCGCGCAGAGCTGGCCGAGACGGCCAACAAGCAGGCGCAGGACCTGGCCTTCTTCCCCATCTGGTCCTACGCGCACCCCAAGGCCGTCGAGCTGGCCGAGCGGCTGGCCCACTACGCGCCGGGCGACCTGAACAAGGTCTTCTTCACCACCGGCGGCGGCGAGGCCGTCGAGACGGCGTGGAAGCTGGCCAAGCAGTACCACAAGCTGACCGGCAACCCGATGAAGCACAAGGTCATCTCCCGGGCCGTCGCCTACCACGGCACGCCCCAGGGCGCCTTGTCCATCACCGGCCTGCCGGCGCTCAAGGCACCCTTCGAGCCGCTGGTCCCCGGCGCGCACAAGGTGCCGAACACCAACATCTACCGCGCCCCGCTGCACGGCGACGACCCGGAGGCCTTCGGCCGCTGGGCCGCCGACCAGATCGAGCAGCAGATCCTCTTCGAGGGTCCGGAGACCGTCGCCGCGGTCTTCCTGGAGCCGGTGCAGAACGCGGGCGGCTGCTTCCCGCCGCCGCCCGGCTACTTCCAGCGGGTCCGCGAGATCTGCGACCAGTACGACGTGCTGCTCGTCTCCGACGAGGTCATCTGCGCCTTCGGCCGACTGGGCACGATGTTCGCGTGTGACAAGTTCGGCTACGTGCCCGACATCATCACCTGCGCCAAGGGCATGACCTCCGGGTACTCCCCGATAGGCGCCGCGATCATCTCCGACCGCCTCGCCGAGCCGTTCTACCAGGGCGACAACACCTTCCTGCACGGCTACACCTTCGGCGGCCACCCGGTCTCCTCGGCCGTCGCCCTGGCCAACATCGACATCTTCGAGCGCGAGGGCCTCAACCAGCACGTGCTCGACAACGAGGCGAAGTTCTTCCAGACGCTGCAGAAGCTGCACGACCTGCCGATCGTCGGCGACGTGCGCGGCAACGGGTTCTTCTACGGCATCGAACTCGTCAAGGACAAGGCGACCAAGGAGACGTTCACGGACGAGGAGTCCGAGCGGGTGCTCTACGGCTTCCTGTCCAAGGCACTGTTCGAAAACGGCCTCTACTGCCGCGCCGACGACCGCGGTGACCCGGTCATCCAGCTGGCACCGCCGCTGATCTCCGACCAGAAGGTCTTCGACGAGGCCGAGCAGATCCTGCGGTCCGTACTGACGGAGGCGTGGACGAAGCTGTAAACCGCTTCCTGCCGCTCGTCGCGCCAGTCGAACGGGGGCGGGGGCATCGGTTCCAGTGACCGATGCCCCCGCCTCTCGTTTCACCCTCCAGAGGGAACGAAGGATCGCGATGTTGAGTGGAGGTGCCCGCATGGCCGCCCCGCCGGACGACGTGCTCTGGGCCCGCGGACTGCACTACGCCTACGACGGCTCACCCGCCCTGCAGGGCGTCTCCTTCGGCATCCGGGAGGGAGAAGTCGTCGCCGTCAGCGGCCCCCGGGGCAGCGGAAAGACCACCCTGCTGCGCTGTCTGTCCGGACGGATGCTGCCCGCACAGGGCGAGGTCTGGTTCAACAGCTCTCCCGTGCACACGCTCGGCCGCGCGGCCCGCGAGCGGCTGCGGCTGCACCGCTTCGGCTGGATCGACAGCAGCCCCCACCTCGTCGCCGAGCTGACCGTCTGGGAGAACGCGGCCCTCCCCCTCCTGCTGCACGGCACCGGATACCGCGCCGCCCGCAAGCAGGCCTGCGCGTGGCTGGACCGGCTCGACGTGGGCGACTGCGCCCGCAAACGGCCCGCCGCGCTGCGACAGGCCGAACGGCAGCGCGTCGCCGTCGCGCGCGCCCTCGTCCACTCCCCCGCCGTGCTCTTCGCCGACGAGCCGACCGCACCGCTCCACCGCACGGACCGCGCCCAGGTCCTGCGCACCCTCAGCGCGGCTGCCCGCTCGCACGGCATCACCGTCGTTCTCGCCACCCACGACCTCACGCTCACCCGGACGGCACGCACCGCCGACGAGACCGGCGCCGCCCTCGCGGACCGGATCTTCACCCTGGCGGACGGGCGCCGTTCCCGCACCCCTCCCGCCGAGGACCCGCAGGGCCCCGCGACACCGGAGGGCACGGCAGCATGCTCACTCTCCGTCTGACCCTGTGGGCGCCACCCCTGGCGCAGTTGCTGAGGCTGCTGCTCGTGTGCGCGTCGGCAGGCGTCGGCCTCCTTCTCCTCCAAGCCCTCTCCCGCGCTCTGGAGGACCCCACACGCCCCGCAGCAGCCCTGCCGGGGCTGCTGTGGTGCCTGATCCCCCTCGCGGTCACCGCCCACCTCGCCGCCGCCCTCGCGCGGGCCGAGCCCGGCGCCCCCCTCCGCTCGGGACTGGACGCGGCAGGCCTGGGTCCCGTACGGCTCCCCCTGCTGGTCGCCCGCACGGCCGCGGTTCCCTGTGCGGTGGGCGGCGGACTGGCACTCCTGGTCACGGTGCGGGGACAGGACGGCGCCGACGGCGGGGCACCCGCCGTGAACCTCCCCGGTACCGGTGCCGAGCTGCCCCTCGCGCAGGAGACCCTGCCGCTGCCGGCGGCGCTGACGTTGCTGAGTGCCGTTCCCCTGCTGGCCGCGCTCGCCGCCGCCTGGGCTGCCGGCACAGGGACGGCGGCTGCCGCTGCCGCACCGTGCGAACAGACCCCGAACGGGCGACGCTCCGCCGGCACGGCCGCACTCGCGGCAGGCCCCGCGCTGGCCGGCGCCGGGCTGCTGCTGGCCGCCTACGCGGTCCGGCACGCACCGGAGGCCGGCTCCGCAGGCGCGGGGACACCGCGGGCAGCGGAACTGGCCTCCTCGCCGCTGGCCGCCGGGTGGCTGCTCACGGCGCTCGGCCTGGTGTTGGCCGGCCCGGCGTTGACCGGCCTGGCCGGGCGGCTGCTGGCCGCGGGACGCCCAGGGGCGGTACGGCTGCTGGCGGGAAGAGCCCTCGATCGCGAGTCCGCCCGCTTGGGGCGCCCGTTGGCCACGCTCGGCGTGGTGGGCGCCGCCGCGCTGGTCGCCGTCCGCGCGCGGCTGGCAGGGACGGAACTGCCCGCTCCCGGCCCCCTGGGGGCACTGGCCGCGGCGCTGGTCGCCTGCTGCGTGGGCGGGGTGACGCTGGCGGCGTCGGCCAGGGCGCGCCGCTCCAGGGCGCCGGTGGCTGTGCTTCTCGAGCGGCTCGGTGCTTCTCGCGGGACGAGGCGCGCGGTTGCGGCGGTGCGGGTGGCGGTCGTCGCGACGGTGCTCACCGTGCTGGTGCTGGGGGCGGGCCTACTGACTCCGCTGCCGCCGCACTGATTCTCCGGTTGCCGGCGCGGACCCTCCGGAGCCCGCGCCGACCGCCGGGGCCCGCTGCGACACCCCCGCGGCCGGGCCGCCCCGCAGGCCCCCCTCAGGAGCAGCCCGCGGCCGGCGTGCAGCTTCGTTGTTCCCTGCGCGCCGGTCCCGGGGCCCCGCGACATCTTCACGCGTCGCCCTTGCGTGTTCCGGTGCTCCCCTCGTCCGGTCCGGTGAGGGCGACCACCTCTCGTGGATCGAAGACGGCGCCCACTTCGGCGCCCTCCTCCGGAGCGTCCCGCAACGTGCAGGCGGCCTCCAGGGGCGGTCCGTCCTGCGGGCGCAGCAGCACGGTGACCGTGGACGCGTCCCCGCCACGGAACGTGCGCGCCTCCACCGTGCAGCGCAGCCCCTCCTTTGGAGTCCGCAGCGAGACCCCTCCCGGGCGCACGAGCAGTTCGGTGGCGCCCTGCGGAGTGCCCTCGGGGACGGCGAGTTTCCCCCAGGCGGTGTCGGCCGCCTCGCCGTCCACGGTGGCGGGGGTGAGGTTGTCGAAGCCGAGGAAGCGGGCCACGAACGGGGAGGCGGGACGCTGCCAGACCTCCAGCGGGCTGCCGGTCTGTGCGATGCGGCCCTCCCTCATGACCACCACACGGTCGGCGAGCGCGAAGGCCTCGCCGTGGTCGTGCGTGACGGCGAGCACTGTGGTGCCCAGCCGCTGGAAGAGGGCCCGCAGTTCGACGACGAGGCGCTCGCGCAGCCCGCGGTCGAGCTGCCCCAGCGGCTCGTCCAGCATCAGCAGCCGCGGCTCGGGCGCCAGCGCGCGGGCCAGTGCCACGCGCTGCTGCTCGCCGCCGGACAGCGCTGTCACACTGCGCCGTCCCGCACCGGGCAGCCCGACGAGCTCCAGCAGTTCGGCGACCCTGCGCTCGGTCTCGGCGCGGCCCATCCGGTGCATGCGCGGCCCGAAGGCGACGTTTCCTGCCACGTCCCGCTGGGGAAAGAGCTGTTGGTCCTGGAACATCAGGCCGACACCCCGCTTGTGCGGAGGAACGGCGCTCTGGTCCCGCCCGGAGAGCAGCACGCGGCCCTCGTCGGCTCGTTGGAGTCCGGCGACGACGCGCAGGAGCGTGGACTTCCCGCTGCCACTGGGGCCCAGTACGCACACCGTCTCGTGCTCGGACACCTCCAGGTCGACCGCGTCCAGCGCCGTGTGCGTCCCGAACCGTACGGTCACGCCGTCCAGTCGCAGCATTCAGAACTCTCCCTGGCTGTCGGTCCTCACGCGCTCCAACGCGAAGAGAACGGCCGTGCAGACGAGCATCAGGATGGTGCTCAGAGCCATCGCCTGGCCGTAGTTGGACTCCCCCGCGCGGCCCAGCATCCGGGCCACGGCCACCGGCAGTGTCGGCATGTCCGGACGCGCGATGAACACGGTGGCGCCGAACTCGCCCAGGGAGACGGCGAAAGCGAAGCCCGCGGCCACCAGGAGGGCCCGGCGTACCAGCGGGAAGTCGACCTCCCTCCAGGCACGCAGGGGTGAAGCTCCCAGTACGGCGGCGGCCTCACGCAGACGGACGTCCACGGCCCGCAGGACGGGCAGCATGGTGCGGATGACGAAGGGCACGCCCACCAGCGCCTGCGCCAGGGGTACCAGAATCCATGTCGAGCGCAGGTCGAGCGGGGGCTCGTCCAGGGCGATGAGGAAGCCGAATCCGACGGTGACGGCAGAGGTGCCCAGCGGCAGCATCAGCAGGGCGTCGAATCCCCGCACCAGCCGGCCGGCGCGGGAGGCACCGCCGTTCTTCCGTGTGACGGTCAGGGCCGCGGCGGCCAGCCCACCGACCACCAGGGCGATGGCAGTCGCCACCGCGGCGTACGCGAGGGAGTTGCCGATGGCTTCCACGGGAGCGACGACGAAGGTGGCGCTGTCCGTCTGTCCGGCCAGGTCGCGGAAGGAGGTGAGCCCGTATCCGTCCGGCCCGTCGAACGCCCGCTGGACCAGCACGAGCAGCGGCACGACGGTGAGCACGAGGATCACGGCCAGTACGCAGCACAGCACCGTCCACTGGCCGGCCCCCGCCGGGCGCCGTGCGGTGTGTTCCGCAGGCAGGAGGCGGAGCGCCGTCTCCCGCTTTCTCAGTGACCAGGCGTGCACGGCCAGCAGGGCCGCCACGGCGACGAACTGGAGCAGCGTCAGCACCGCGGCGGTCGGCAGGTCCAACAGGGAGGCGGTCTGGCGGTAGATCTCCACCTCCAGCGTGGCGAAGCGCGGCCCGCCGAGCACCTGGATGACGCCGAAGCTGGTGAAGGTGAACAGGAAGACGATGAGGGCCGCGGCACCGACGGACGGCGCCAACGCGGGCAGGGTGACACGCCGCCACGCGGTGAACCGTCCGGCGCCCAGCATCCGTGCCGCCTCCTCCTGGCGCGGGTCCAACTGGGACCAGAAACCGCCGACCGTACGGACGACGACGGCGTAGTTGAGGACCACGTGTGCCAGCAGAATGGCCCACACGCTGGTGTCCAGGCGCAGTCCGAACCACGCGTCAAGGGCCCCTCCGCGCCCGGCGAGCGCGAGGATCGCGGAGCCGATGACGACGGTCGGCAGGACGAACGGCACGGTCACCACCGCGCGCAACAGCCGCTTGCCGGGGAAGTCGAGCCGCGCGAAGACCCAGGCGGCGGGCAGCGCCAGGGCGAGGGTCAAAGCTGTGGAGGCGGCTGCCTGCCACACGGTGAACCACAGCACCTTCAGAGTCCCGGCGTCACCGAGCACCTGCCCGAGCCGCTCCAGGTGCCAGTGGCTGCCGGCACGCAGCCCGCGCCCGACGATCGCGGCGACGGGGTAGCCGAAGAAGACGGCGAAGAACGCCACCGGCACGGCCATCAGCCCGAGCCGCACCCAAGTGCCCCGGTCCCGGGGGCGGCGGGTGCGGCTTCCGGGGGCTATTTCACGGCGAGCGAGGTCCACGTCTTGATCCACCGCTCACGGTTCTTGGTGATCTTTTCGGGGGGAAGAGTGGCCGGATCCTCGATGGTCTGGCCGTACTTGGTGAACAGCTGCGGCAACTCCGCGTCCTCGCGGACCGGGCTGACGAACATCTGCAGCGGCAGGTCCTCCTGGAACCGCTTGCCGAGCAGGAAGTCGAGCAGCTTCTTGCCGCCCTTGGTGTTCTTCGCCCCGGCGAGCAGTCCGGCGTACTCGGTCTGCCCGAAGCACGTCCCCTTCGCGACGCCTGTGGGCGCCTGCGCGGGCGGGTTCTTGTCACCCAGCACCTCGACGGGCGGGCTGGAGGCGTAGGAGACGACGAGAGGCTTGTCGCCCTTGCCCTTGCCGCCGCGTGACCCGGTGAAGCGGTCGTTGTAGGCCTGCTCCCAGCCGTCGACGACCTCCACACCGTTGGCCCGCAGCTTCTTCCAGTAGCCCTGCCAGCCCTTCTCGCCGTACTCGGCGATGCTCGCCAGGACGAAGGCCAGCCCGGGCGAGGAGGTGGCGGCGTCCTCGGTCACCAGGAGGTCCTTGTAGCGGGGCTTGGTCAGGTCGTCCAGGGTGCGCGGGGGTTCGAGTTTCTTGTCCGCGAACCACGCGCGGTCGTAGTTGACGCACACCTCGCCGGTGTCGACGGGGGTGACCCGGTGCTTCTTCCGGTCGGCCTGGAGCCGTTCGGGAACCTTGTCCAGCCCCTTGGCCCGGTACGGCGTGAAGACGCCCCGGTCGAGGGGGCGGGAGAGGAGGGTGTTGTCGACGCCGAAGAAGACGTCTCCCTGCGGGTTGCCCTTGTTGAGGACGGCCTGGTTGACGGCGGCTCCGGCGTCGCCGCCACGGAGCACCTTGACCTTGTAGCCGGTCTTCTTGGTGAAGTCCCGAAGAACGGACTTGGAGACGGCGAAGGAGTCATGCGTGACGAGAGTGACCGTCTTGGAGTCCCCGCCGCCGCCCGAGCCGCCGCAAGCGGTGGCGAGAAGGGCGAGGGTGAGGGCGGCTGTGGTGGCAGCGGCGGCGCGCCGCACGTGCGTGTTCATCAAGGCATCGACTTCCTACCCGGCATGACCCGGGCGAGGTTCGAGGGTCTGCGGCACGTACGGGACGGCCGCACTCTCAGCGCTGTGAGCGCTCCCCTGTCGGCTGTTCGGTTGTGTGCGGATACCGGCCGGTCGGTGGCGAGCCGGCATCAGCGGTCGGTCGCAGCCGGTTTCGACTGCGCGGTGGGGTGCCGTTCGGGCACACCCCATCGAACAGTACCAGCCGGGCCCAACTACACGGTCGTCAGCGTTCCGTCGCCGCGAGCTGGCCGCACGCTCCATCGATCTCCTGGCCCCGGGTGTCCCGGACGGTCACCGCCACACCGTGCGAGGCGAGCGTCCGCACGAACTCGGCCTCGTCCTCGGGGCGGGAGGCGGTCCACTTCGAGCCGGGCGTCGGGTTGAGCGGGATGAGGTTGACGTGCACCCGCTTGCCCTTCAGCAGCCGCCCCAGCAGGTCGGCACGCCACGCCTGGTCGTTGATGTCCCTGATCAGGGCGTACTCGATGGAGACCCGGCGCCCGGACTTGGCCGCGTACTCCCAGGCCGCGTCCAGCACCTCCCTGACCTTCCAGCGGGTGTTGACGGGGACGAGGGTGTCGCGCAGCTCGTCGTCGGGGGCGTGCAGCGAGACCGCCAGGCGGCATTTGAAGCCCTCGTCGGCGAAGCGCAGCATGGCCGGAACCAGACCCACGGTGGAGACGGTGATGCCCCGCTGCGAGATTCCCAGCCCGTCCGGCTCCGGGTCGGTCAGCCTGCGGATCGCCCCGATGACCCGCTTGTAGTTCGCCAGCGGTTCGCCCATGCCCATGAAGACGATGTTCGACAACCGCGCCGGACCACCCGGCACCTCGCCGTCCCGCAGCGCACGCATACCGTCGACGATCTGGTGGACGATCTCGGCGGTGGACAGGTTGCGGTCCAGCCCTGCCTGGCCGGTCGCGCAGAACGGGCAGTTCATGCCGCAGCCGGCCTGTGAGCTGATGCACATGGTGACCCGGTCCGGGTAGCGCATCAGCACGGACTCCACCAGCGTTCCGTCGTGCAGCTTCCACAGCGTCTTACGGGTGGCATCGTCGTCACAGCTGATGTGCCGCACCACGCTCATCAGCTCGGGCAGCAGCTCGGCGGCCAGCTTCTCGCGGGCAGCGGCGGGGATGTCCGTCCACTGCTCGGGGCGGTGCTCCAGCCGCGCGAAGTAGTGCTGGGAGAGCTGCTTGGCGCGGAACGGCTTCTCCCCCGCCGCGGCAACGGCGTCCCGCCGCTCGGCGGGGCTGAGGTCGGCGAGGTGCCGCGGCGGCTTCTTGGCTCCGCGCGGCGCGACGAACGTGAGTTCTCCGGGTGCAGGCATAGCTCATCCAGTGTCGCAGACCCGCGACGGTGCTCTCTCAGCCTGCCCCGACGAAGATCACCAGGAGCAGCCAGACAACGGGGGCCGTCGGCAGCAGGGAGTCGAGGCGGTCCATGATGCCGCCGTGCCCCGGCAGCAGAGTGCCCATGTCCTTGATGCCCAGATCACGCTTGATCATCGACTCGCCCAGATCGCCCAGGGTGGCACTGACCGCGACGGCCAGTCCCAGCAGCAGCCCCTGCCACCAGCTGCCGTCGTCGATCAGGAACTGGGTGCACAGTGCCCCCGCCGCCATGGCGAACGACACCGCGCCGATCAGGCCCTCCCTGGTCTTCCCCGGACTGATGCGGGGCGCCAGCTTGTGCCGTCCGAAGCGCCAGCCCACGGCGTAGGCGCCGGTGTCGCTGACGACGGTGAGGATCAGGAACGTCAGCACCCGCCGCGGCCCGTCGTCGGCCGCCAGCATGAGGGCGACGAAGGTGGCGAGGAACGGGACGTAGAAGGCGGCGAAGAGGCCCGCCGTCACGTCTCGCAGGTAGTCGGCAGGCGGCTGGGCCATCCGCCACACGAGCACCGCGAGAGCCGTGAGGGCCATCGCCACCCAGGCCCCCTCCGCGCCCCGCAGGTACCCGGCGATGGTCATGGCGGCCCCGCCCACCGCCAGAGGTACCAGAGGGGCGCTGATGTCCTTGCGCTCCTTGAGCCGCGAGGTCAGCTCCCACAGACCGACGACCACGGCGACGACGATGACACCGAGGAAGACGGGCTTGTAGAAGAAGAGCGAGGCCAGGATGACCACGCCGAGACCGAGGCCGACCCCTATGGCGGCCCGCAGGTCGCGTCCGGCACGCTTCTTGCCCTCCCCCGCGGCCGGCGCCGTGGCCGCACCCTCGGGGGCGTCCGGCTGCTCGTGCGGACGGTTCGGCTGCGCGTGCGGCCGGTCCTGATCGTGGGGCTGCGCGCCGCCCGTGGAGTCGGCGGGGCCGGGTCCTGGTCCCGGGCCTGGGACACCGGGGCGTTCCGGGCGGCTGGAGGGGCCGCCTCTCTCGTCACCGGGGTCCCCCGGGTCGGACACAATGGGCATACGCCGAGTCTGCGACGCATCACCCCCCACGTCGTGCACGGGGACGCTCACGTCGCGCGTGGAGAGGTGACCATCGCCCGGGCGGGGCATCGCCGACGGGGCGGCGGACCCCTGTTCGCCAGGGCCCCGGTACCCCGCTGGTTGCGGCGCTCCCCAGGATGAGTCGTTCACAGATTGCAGCCTTCGACCTCGGACCTTGAGACGGGGACCTCAGACTTCGAGCAGCTCGGCCTCCTTGTGCTTGAGCAGCTCGTCCACCTGTGCGACGTACTTGGCCGTGGTGTCGTCGAGTTCCTTCTCGCCCCTGCGGCCCTCGTCCTCGCCGACCTCGCCGTCCTTGACGGCCTTGTCCATGGTCTCCTTGGCCTTGCGCCGCACGCTGCGAATGGAGATCTTGGCGTCCTCGCCCTTGTTCTTGGCGACCTTGATGTACTCCCGGCGCCGCTCCTCGGTCAGCTCAGGGAACGTCACCCGGATGATGTGGCCGTCGTTCGAGGGGTTGACGCCCAGGTCCGAGTCGCGGATGGCCTGTTCGATGTTGCGCAGCGAGCTCTTGTCGAACGGGGTCACCACCGCCATCCGGGGCTCCGGAACGGAGAACGACGCCAGCTGGTTGATCGGCGTCATCGTGCCGTAGTACTCCGCCACGATCTTGTTGAACATCGCCGGGTGCGCACGGCCGGTGCGGATAGCGGCGAAGTCCTCCTTGGCGACGACGACCGCCTTCTCCATCTTTTCCTCGGCTTCGAGGAGGGTCTCTTCGATCACCACGTGCTCCTGGTTCGATGAATGAGCCTGACTGCTTCATCCGGGGCTGTGAGCTGTCGGCCGCCCCGCGGGCCGCCCCGGCCCCCGCAGTGCACTGATGCCTGCACGGTGTCCGACCGGCAGGCTGTTGTCCATCCCCGTACCGGGCCGTTCCGGTACCACGGTGTTGCCATACCACGGCGTTGCGACCCCCGCGGCACGACGCCACAGGTCCGCGCCGCGGTGTGGCCGACGCGTCGGGGCACCACCGGCCCGTACGGACCGCACGGGGGCCCGGACCGCCGACAGGACCGGACCACCGACAGGACCGGGCCGGCGGTGGGGCCGGTCAGGCCCGGGTGCCCTGGTTGCTCACCAGGGTGCCGATCTTCTCACCCTTGACCGCGCGGGCGATATTGCCTTCGGCGAGCAGTTCGAAGACGAGGATGGGCAGCTTGTTGTCCCGGCAGAGCGTGATCGCGGTCGCGTCGGCGACCTTGAGGTCGCGGGTGATGACCTCGCCGTACTCGAGCGCGTCGAACTTCACCGCCGCGGGGTTGCTGCGCGGGTCGGAGTCGTAGACGCCGTCCACGCCGTTCTTGCCCATCAGCATCACCTCGGCGTTGATCTCCAGCGCACGCTGGGCCGCGGTGGTGTCGGTGGAGAAGTACGGCATGCCCATACCGGCGCCGAAGATGACGACCCGGCCCTTCTCCAGGTGCCGGATCGCGCGCAGCGGGATGTAGGGCTCGGCGACCTGCCCCATGGTGATGGCGGTCTGGACGCGCGAGTCGATGCCCTCCTTCTCCAGGAAGTCCTGGAGCGCGAGGCAGTTCATGACCGTGCCCAGCATGCCCATGTAGTCGGAGCGGGCCCGGTCCATACCGCGCTGCTGCAGTTCGGCGCCGCGGAAGAAGTTGCCGCCGCCGATGACGACGGCGATCTCGGCGCCGTCCCGGCAGACCGAGGCGATCTCCCGTGCCACCTTGTGCACGACGTCGGGGTCGACACCGAGACCACCGCCCCCGGCGAACGCCTCGCCGGAGAGCTTCAGCAGGAAGCGCCGGCGGCTGTCACCGTCGTTGCCGGTGTCATTGCTAGTCATGGAGATCTCCTCGTGCACATACGAAAGAGGCCACTGCCGTCGGACCCTCGCGGTTCCCTCTGCGGCAATGGCCTCCTCGTCACAACTGCCCTGTGCCCGACCTTATCGGGCCCGTGCCGGTTCCGTGCGCGGTGCCCGGTGTGTACGGGGCACGCGCTGGCGGAACCGGCCTGCGGGATACGTCAGGACCGGGCGCTTCAGGCGCCGACGCGGAACCGGGCGAAGCGCTTCAGCGACACACCGGCCTCCTCCAGGACCTTAGCCACGGACTTCTTGTTGTCCTTGGCGAAGGGCTGGTCGAGGAGAGTGTTCTCCTTGAAGAAGCCGTTGACCCGGCCCTCGATGATCTTCGGCAGAGCCTGCTCGGGCTTGCCCTCCTCGCGGGCGGTCTCCTCGGCGATCCGGCGCTCGTTGGCGACCGTCTCCTCCGGGATGTCCTCGCGGGTCAGGTAGGCCGGGGAGAAGGCGGCGATGTGCTGCGCGACGTCCTTGGCGATGTCGGCGTTCGCCGAGTCCAGCTCGACCAGCACGCCGACCTGCGGGGGCAGGTCCGGGCTCGTGCGGTGCAGGTAGGAGCCGACGAACGCGCCGGAGAACTGCGCGAAGCGGTCCAGCACGATCTTCTCGCCGAGCGTCGCGTTGGCCTCGTCGACGTAGGCCTGGACGGTCTTGCCGGCCTCGATCTCGGAGGCGAGCAGCGCGTCGATGTCGGCCGGGGAGGTGGCCTCGACGTGCTTGGCGATGGATTCGGCAACGGCGAGGAACTTGTCACCCTTGGCGACGAAGTCCGTCTCGCACTTCAGCTCGACCAGCACGCCGGCGGTGTTGTCGTCGGCGAGGAGGGCGACGACCGCGCCGTTCTCGGCGGTGCGGCTCTCGCGCTTGGCGACGCCCTTCTGGCCCTTGACGCGAAGGACCTCGACGGCCTTGTCGACGTTGCCCTCGGCCTCGTCCAGCGCCTTCTTGCAGTCCATCATGCCGGCGCCGGTCAGCTCCCGGAGCTTCTTGACGTCGGCGGCGGTGTAGTTCGCCATGGTCTGTGAATCTCTTCCCGGAAAGTCGAAAAGTCGATGAGGATGAATGTGGATCACACGAGCGCTGCCCAGGTCACGGCTGGACGGCGGGGGCGCCCGGCCCCCGCCGTCTCACCATGAACCCCGACGGCCCACGCGGTCCACGTGGACCGGTCGGTCAGCCCTGCTCGGCGGCGGCCGTCGGCTGCTCGCCCTCGCCGGCCTGCTCGGCGGCGGCCGGCTCGGTCTCGGCGGCGGGCTGCGCCTCGGCGGCCGGCTGCTCCTCGGCGGGCTTCGCGGCCTCGGCCTCGGCGGCCGGCTTCTCGGCGGCCTTCTCGCCCTCCAGGAGGTCGCGCTCCCACTCGGCCAGCGGCTCACCGGCGGCCTTCTCGCCCTTGCCCTCGGCGGAACCGCCGGACGAACGGGCGATGAGCCCCTCGGCGACCGCGTCGGCGATCACGCGGGTGAGCAGCGTGACGGAGCGGATCGCGTCGTCGTTGCCCGGGATCTTGTAGTCGACCTCGTCCGGGTCGCAGTTGGTGTCGAGGATCGCGACCACCGGGATGTTGAGCTTGCGCGCCTCACCGACGGCGATGTGCTCCTTCTTGGTGTCCACGATCCAGACGGCGCTGGGCACCTTCTGCATCTCGCGGATGCCGCCGAGGGTCTTCTCCAGCTTCGCCTTCTCGCGGGAGAGGACCAGGAGCTCCTTCTTGGTGAGACCGGAGGCGGCCACGTCCTCGAAGTCGATCTGCTCCAGCTCCTTGAGGCGCTGCAGCCGCTTGTAGACGGTCGAGAAGTTGGTCAGCATGCCGCCGAGCCAGCGCTGGTTCACGTAGGGCATGCCCACGCGGGTGGCCTGCTCGGCGATGGCCTCCTGGGCCTGCTTCTTGGTGCCGACGAACATGATGGAGCCGCCGTGCGCGACAGTCTCCTTGACGAACTCGTAGGCGCGGTCGATGTACGACAGCGACTGGAGCAGGTCGATGATGTAGATGCCGTTGCGCTCGGTGAAGATGAAGCGCTTCATCTTCGGGTTCCAGCGGCGGGTCTGGTGCCCGAAGTGGACGCCGCTCTCCAGCAGCTCCCGCATCGTGACGACGGCCATGGCCGTTCTCCTTGGGTTACTCGGTTGTCGTCAGCGGAGGCGGACGCCTCCGCTTGCCTGACGCCCCTGCGCGCCGCCCTGAGAGGCCGAATGACGACTGCTCCTGGGACCGAGATGCGCGGCCACCGGGTGAGGGTGGCGGGGCGTGCGAAGTCAGCCCGGTCACCCGGGCCGCACCAGCAGTGTACGGGACCGCGGAGGCGGGCCGCGCCGGGCGGGGGCGGACAGTACCCGGAGGTGGCCAGGACCCGGGGCSKMSKMCGMCCCGGGWSTGGCAGGGGCCCCAGGGCCCCCCCCCCCCCCCCCCCCCCCCCCCCCCCCCCCCCCCCCCCCCCCCCCCCCCCCCCCCCCCCCCCCCCCCCCCCCCCCCCCCCCCCCCCCCCCCCCCCCCCCCCCCCCCCCCCCCCCCCCCCCCCCCCGCCCGGTCACCCGGGCCGCACCAGCAGTGTACGGGACCGCGGAGGCGGGCCGCGCCGGGCGGGGGCGGACAGTAC